>NZ_JFJV02000091.1:20273-23578 GCF_000611145.1 Cupriavidus sp. SK-3
AAACACAAGCCTGAACGCAGGAGCCCAACTGCGCGCCGATGAGGATGCCGCTCGACACGCTGGGCCACATCCCGCACCTCCGACAACTGCGGACGAATCGCATTCCCGGCCGGTTGGGCAGGCTCCAACCCACAGCACGGCGGTCAGGCCGGAGCCGGTGCGGCCGGGGCCGCGGCTTCGCGTCGCGGGTTTCGGCGCGGCTGCCGCCGGGCTGGTCGTTGGTGCCGGAATACTGTTGATGGCATTGACCCGGCATCCGCAGCCGACGCCCCCGGCACCCCTGCCGGCGTCGAAGGTGCCGCCGCAGGTCTCCGTGGCTGAGCCACCCGCGCAGGAGCAGCCGATCGATCTTCCGCCGATCGCGCTGATACCGAAGCCTTCTTCCCCCCCGGCAGGGCCGGGTGGGGGTAATCCGGCATCGCCGCGGGCCAAGCCAGACCTTGAGGGAACCGTGGCCCAGGTGCTGGATTCGGGAGCGCTGATCGTCGGCGGGAAAATTGTCAACCTATCCTCCATACGCGGCGAAGACGGAAAGCCTGCCCAGGCCATGCAGCGCTATCTCAAGGGTAAGGGCAACCAGCTCCAGTGTTTCGCCAAAGACAAGGCCTTTCAGTGCTTCGCGGATGGAGAGGACATTGGCGAGCACGCTCTCCGAAACGGCTGGGCTCGCGCAAGGGACGGCGCGCCGGCGCAATATGCCACTGCCGAGCAGGACGCGCGACGCGCGCACGTTGGTGTCTGGGCAATGTAGTCAAAGGGGGTGGCGATTCCGCCTGACTGTCAAAGGATAAACGCAATGAACAAATGGACTCTAGCAATTGCCTGCACGGCAACCGCAAGTGCGGTTCTTGCGGGGTGCGCGCAGGGCGATTCAACAGGCATGAACAAGACCACTTCGGGTGCGCTGATTGGTGCCGGCACGGGTGCTGCGCTTGGCGGCATCTTTAGCCATGGCAATGCGGGCGCAATAGTCGCGGGAGGCATGGCCGGCGCGCTGCTTGGCGGCATCATCGGCAGAGAGATGGATGAGCGAGACCGCGAAGCCCGCCAGGCCGCATTGAAGCAAACCTTGCAGACCGCGGAGAACAACCAGCCAAGGACCTGGCATAACCCGAAGACGGGGAACTCCGGCACCATCAAGCCGCTCAGCGGATACACGAAGTCCGCAAGCGCGCAAACGTGCCGCAACTTCACGGAGACTTACGTAAAGGAGGGGAAGTCTTACGAACAGACTTCGCGCGCGTGCCGGAATGCAAAGGGAGAGTGGGAGCTGGCCGCCCAATAGTGTCTTTCGGGATCGAATGTCATGGAACGGTGCGAGCGCTCCTCGCCGTGGTGCCTGGTTCTGGCAATTGGGGCGATCGGCATCTGGAATCTGAGCGCAGCCGCAGAGCGCGGCGGGTCGCCCGATGACCTCGCCGGCGATATCACAGCTGTGGGCGCACAAAGACACGCAAATCCCGGCCACGGTAAAGACAAGAGCCATGACGGGATGCTTCGCAGCGGCACGGCATTCTTTGTGGCGCGGTCCGGAGAGATGCTCACCAGCGCGCACGTCGTGCGCGGCTGCCGGCAGATCGATGTCTGGCCAGCCGACCTGAAGAGCGTGCCCGCATCACTTGTGGCCATCGACGAGCAGCGAGATCTGGCGCTGCTCGCAACGAATCGTCCAGTGGAAATGGTGGCGCGGCCCATTGCCAGATCCGTGCGCCGGGGCGCGCCGGTCTATACGATCGGCTTCGGCCTCACGCCATCGACGCCGCTTGTGCCTGTCATGACGCGAGGGTCCGTGCGCGGCATTGTGCAGCCTGAGGGCCATCGGCTTCTGGTGCTGCGCGCTGCGCTGCATGAAGGCAATAGCGGAGGGCCGGTTGTCGACGCGCAGGGTGAGTTGCTCGGCATGATCGTGGGACGGTACACGGACAAGCCTGAACTCAGCGTCGCGGTTCCAGCGCAGGACCTTGCGCAGTTCCTCCACTCGATGTCCATCGCGCCGGCGCCGCCCGCGCTTCAGGCTCCGGAGATGAAGCCCGGCACAAGGCTCAGGCAGGTTTCGGCTCTCGTTCAATGCGCCGAGTAAATGCCCTGGGAAACGCCCTGGGAAACGCCTTCGGAGAGGCATGGCGAATGCCGTCGCATACCTATAATGAATGGCGAGGATTGTGGCGATGCACAGCACGAGCGTGGAAGCGCGCAAGTACCTGGAGTTTCAAAATGGCAAATGTCACGCGTTTCGCTTTCGGTACGCACCGGTTGATCCACCTGTTAATCGTGGCGCTTTCCATCCTGGCTGCCTGGCCGTCCGCCCGTGCAGGCGAACTCTTAATGAGGGAACAGGACATTAGCGTTGAGTCGATCACCAATGCCTTGACTCCGCAGGATGCGGATGACCGGAACGAGACACTCGGCATCGTGCACCGTGATGTCCCCGCGACGCAGGAACTCGGCAGCGCGGCGAAAAGTCCGTCCGCGCAGTTGCTGATCACATTCAACAGCAATTCTTCGAGGCTGACCGCAAGTGCCCGTGCGGCGCTCGGCAAGGTCGCCCGCGGGCTGCAATCGGCAAGGCTCTCGTCATACAGGTTTCGTATCGAAGGGCATGCGGACCCGCGCGGCCCGGCGGATGCCAACCTGAAGCTTTCCGAGAGCCGCGCCGCGGCGGTGGCGGAATACCTGACGCTGGAGGGCGGCATTGCCGCGGACCGTCTGAAGCCGGTGGGCAAAGGCGCTACCGAGCCACTGAATATGCAGAACCCCGCAGCCCCCGAGAATCGTCGCGTGACCATCGTCACGGTGAAGGAATAGTCGCTGCATGCGGGCTCACGCTGTCGCAGAGCGGCGACTACGCCGACCTTGCGAGGCCGGCGGGGATCCAGCCATCCCGGGTGATGGGGCAGGGCGGGCGTGGGACAGCCGGGCAGCAGACGTACCGCCATCACCTAGTCTTGCGTTGTGGCAACAGCCAGGAGAGTGCTATGAACGAAGAGACCTTCAACCTCAGCATTCGCAAGTTCCTCAAGGTCGTCGGCGTGAACTCGCAGCGGGAAATCGAGCAAGCGGTATCCCGCGCGCTCGCGGCCGGCACCGTGACCGGCACGGAGCGGTTGCCGGTCGTGGTTACGCTGGAACTGGCGGCTTTGCAAGTCAAGGTTCAGTTTGACGGCGAGATTCAGCTTGAGTGACGCCAGCTGCCCTCCGACGCTTTCACGGATCACAAGTGGCTAAAGGGGCTCTCACAAGAATTTCCCAGAAAAAGCTTGCAAGCTTAGTGGGGAACCCTTAGTATTCGGTCCCCCGCAGCAGGA
>NZ_JFJV02000092.1:0-10647 GCF_000611145.1 Cupriavidus sp. SK-3
GCAGCAGGTCCTCATGGGTGAGCGACGACAGTGGCTTGCCGTGCTGCAGGACAGCCCACAGCAGCAAGCGCTCGACCTCGCGCCGATAGGCGTAGAACGCAGCAAGTCTGTCACTCCGGAATCCCGTTGGAACCCGCGCCGAATATAGACGCTCGGCCTGTGAGTTGACAATATTGCTTGCACTCCCAGCGAAGCAAAATCGTCAATTCGCATTAGTCCGGATTAATTTCGTCAATTGGCGTCCTAGACTTCGAATCCCGCTCGTAAGGCATTGATCTCATGGAAGATTCTCTGCACATAGCGGAGCCGGTTGCGTTCGTCCGCCCGCGCGGTGCGCACCGCTTCGAAGCCTTCAGTCCGAAGCTGAAGCGGCGGCTGACTTTCTACCGACGCTGTGCGTTCGACCAGTGGGTATTGATCGAATCCGATCCGGTAATCGGCCACTTTTGTGAGCGCCCCGGGTTCATTCAGTTTCGAGGGAGGCGGCACTTAGCAGACTTCCTGGTCTCGTACTCCGATCGTCAAGAGTTGATACTCCTGCCGGATCCAGTGGTCGATGAAGAAGCGAAGGAGGGCCTCGAGTTCCGCGCTGATGTGCTCAATGTCCGGCTAGTCGACGCGACCGAACTGGCAGCATCACGCATCTGGATCGACAACTGGCAGCGCATGCTGCCAAGTATCGTAGCCACGCGAGGTCTCGTGTCGGTGTCACTGCTCGACGCGGTCGAGCGCTTTGTCGCCAGTCCAAAGCCGCTTCTCGCCATCGAGCGCGAGTTCTCGAAGGGCGACCCCGTGCTTGTGCGCGCCGCCATCTTCACCCTACTGCAAACCGGCCGCGTGCATGCCGAGGAATTGCGAACCGACCCATTATCGTGGATGACGAAGTTTGCAGCCGTGGAGGCCGCTCATGATTCGCCGCAAGCCTGAGTTTCAATCAATTGATTTGAGCGCGTGGCCGAGCATAGCGTGGACTGAGCTTGACGTTAAGACGCGCGAGGCCATGAAGCGAAGAATAGAGGCCGTCGAACGCTACGCGCGCGGCGAACGTGTAAAGGACATTGAGAAGGTAACCGGCGTCAACCGTCGACAGATCTATCGGTGGCTCGAGCGAGGCTTGGCTCCGCATCCTGACGGACGCATCTTTGGATTCCGTGCCTTGTCGGCGCACGTGCGCGTCAATGGGTACGTTCGCGTAAGTCCGGTCAATGGCCGACCCAGCGAAGACGGAAGTGGTAAAGCGGGCGCGTTCGCGCTTTTCCTAGAGCGCTTTCCAATGCTCGCGGGGTGGCTGCTCCTCAAAGTAAAGCAGCGTCGCGTCTCGCTTGAACAGGTTCATACCGATGGAAGACTGCAGACACGCTTGGTTGGCCTGCATGCACTGCACTCGGAATTTTTGTGGCAATGCCGGTCCCTCGGTCTGACGGCGGTCGATTATCCCTTCAATACGGATGGCCGTGCCATTCGGTCGCTATCCGCGCGGCTTAAAGTCGAGTTGCTGCGTAGCTTCCGCACAGCGGCACGGGCGGCAGGTGCCACGCATCTGAAGGGGCTGCCTCACTACGATAAGTCAGACAGTCGGCCGGCCACGCGCCCCTATCAGGTCGTGGAGTTCGACGGCCACCGACTCGATCTCCGGCTGAAGGTGGTCGTACGCGATGCATTGGGCTTTGAACATGAGTTCGAAATCGAACGCGTTTGGTTGCTCGCTATCATCGACGTCTGCACGCGTGCGGTGCTGGGCTATCACCTGGCGCTGGGTCGCGAGTATAGCCGCTACGACGTCATTAAAACCATCGAATCGGCCCTGGAACCGCATCGCCCGCGCGATTTCACCATTCCTGGTTTGGTCTACGGGTCGCACGACGGCTTTCCCTCGCAGCGCCTGCCGGAGCTCGCGTACACAACCTGGGAGCGGATAAAGCTTGACAACGCGAAGGCGAACCTCGCCACGGAGACGCTGGACGCGTTGTGCGAATTCCTTGGCTGTTGTGCAGACGCAGGGCCGAAGTACAGCCCCGATGATCGACCCTACATCGAGCGGTTCTTCGGCACGATTGCGAGCAGACTGTCTTCCAGATTGCCTGGTTATACGGGCTCGCATCCACGTGATTTGCGGCGTGCGCTGGCCGATCCCAAGGGAAAGCTACGTTTGTTTGTATCGTTTGACGAGTTGGAGGAGTTGGTCGAATACGCTATCGCGAGCTACAACGGTACCCCGCATGCCAGCCTGAACAACGTCACGCCACTTGAGGCGATGGAGTATTTTATTCGCGGCAGGGAACAGTTATTGACATGGCTGCCCGAACATCGGCGTCGCACGCTGTGCCTGATGCAATCGGCCAGGCGTTGCACAGTGCGCGCATACCTCGACCGGGGCATTCGACCCCACATTAACTTGTATGGCGTGCGCTACACAAGCAGTGTCCTGGCCTGTAGCACGGATCTGATCGGCAAGAGCCTGCTTATCTATCTGAATGTCGATGATCTTCGCTGTGTCCGTGCGTTCCAACCGGACGGCGCTGAGTTGGAGCTCTTGGAGGCGCAAGGGGCATGGGGCGTGATGCGGCACAACCTGAAACTACGCCAGCAAATCAATCAGGAGAAGAAAGACAAGAAGCGGCCGCGTGGGGGAGTCGAGGCGGATCCCATCGCCGACTACGTCGACGGAAAGATGGGGCAGGCAAAGAAGACACGGAAGGCTGCATCCGAACTGGCGGAGGCAAAGCGAATTCTGTCATCCGCGCCGACCGCGCGAACTGCGATGGGGCGGGGAGCATCTGCTGCGCAGCCCACAGCGGACGCAGCTGCAGCGCCGACCGTAGATAAGGCCTCCGAGCCGAAAACACCGACACGTCCGAAGAAACTGAATATTGGTACCGGCCAGGTCTTTTAACGCTGTCACTCGCGTGGGAGTCATCATGTCGCTTCAAATACCGCGTCCGATCGATCCATCGCTGCACCCCTTGGTCACCGGCAACTATCGCATCGCCACGCCGGCCATCGAAGAACTCTACGAATTGGTCACTCGATGTCTGCGCTACAGGATCATGGGCGCGTTGATCTACGGTCCGTCGCGCATCGGGAAGACACGGGCGATCGAATACGTGCGATTGCTGCTGGCACGCAATCACCCACGGATGACCAGCTACCACGCACGATGCGAACACAAGCCCAGGCATGCCGAAGGCCCTTTCTTCGCAAACCTGCTTGAAGCGGTTGGCGATCAGGATCCTAACGCTGGTGCCAACCCGGCCAAACGTATGCGCCTCGCACTGAGGATTCGTGAGGCCGCCGCTCGGGCAGGCAGCGGCACGGTTCTGCTCTTCTGTGATGAGGCGCAGCGCTACAACGACAATGAGTACGAATGGCTGCGCGATGTTCACGATGCGCTGGACCGACAGCAGATCAAGCTATTCACCTTCCTCGTCGGGCAGCAGGAATTGCTCGCTCAGAAATCGGCCATGCAGCTGGCAGGGAAAACTCAAATCGTCGCGCGGCTAATGGTCGAGGAATTGGCCTTCTATGGCATTCGAAATGCGAAGGACGTGGCGACGTGTCTGAGCGGCTATGACGAGACGGCTTATCCTGAGCGTAGCCAATGGAGCTTTACACGATTCTACCTTCCGCAAGCCTTTGATGCTGGTTATCGGCTGGTCAACGATGCCGACGCGCTGTGGGAGGCGTTCGAGACGGCGCACCACAAGGCCAGTTTGCCAGGCAACCTCGAGATCCCAATGGAGTCCTTCGCTCGAGCCGTCGAGATCCTGCTAAAAGACAGCGAGATCAGGGATTGCCCGGGCTACTGTCCCGAAGCAGCGATGTGGGCTCACGCGGTACGGCATTGCGGCTATGTCCAATCACGCCATGCAACCGGACGTGTGCTCGTCTCCGCCGCCTTGTGAGGCGGGAGCGCCGCGCTTCCCTATCCTCACGCTCGATGAGGCAAGGCTCACACCGGCGTTGGGTTACGTGTTCGACAAGAAGTGGATCGAGCCATGGGAATCGCTCGTCTCGATCTTGTGGAAGCTCCAAATGACGAATGCGTTGTCTGGTACGGCTATGATGCGGCTGCTGAGACCGGACCTGAATCCTTACGAGGGTATTCCGCCGCGGCAGGGATTGGTGAATACTGTTCGGTTGAATGAGGCCTTGGGCTTGCCGAAGAAGACGCTCCGCGTGGCACTCATCGAGGAAGCAGAGCAGCGACGCTATTGCGAAGTGCTCCGCTACTGTCGCTTTTGCATGTCACGCGGCTACCACTGCCTCTTGCATCAAATGGCGAGCGCGACTCGATGTCCTGCCCATCGTTACCCCTTGCAGTCCGCCTGTGTACAGTGCGGCCATGAGACACCGTTTTGCTTGACTGTGCAACTTCTCGAGGCACCATATCGTTGCGCGCATTGCCGCGCCCGCTATGGTGGGAAGGGGTGGCGACCTGGCAGTGTTCGGCCCATGAAGCCGGAGTACCGGAAGGCGTTGATGCGGTCATACTTTGAATATGGCTTGGGATGCAAAAGCCTTGGCTAGACGTCCCACAGGCATTGACTTGATCGCGATCACAAGGGGCGGGCGCGCAAGACGTTGACTAGCGTTGTAATGTCCTGTGTTCAAGCCTCCGACCGCGATCGCCAGATGGATGACGACACGGACTTTTTGGCCACTTCGGCGCTTCACACCGCCGGGATTGACACGTTAGCGATCCTTCCGCGGTGACAACTTTCCTTCGCTGAAAGTAAGTCATTGATTTTACTGAGATATGTGCGAATACGACGCCGTCGCCCCGCGGATTGACGACATTGCTTCGGAATCGGTGACGACTTTCCTTTGTTCTACGATTACGGACCAGCAGGTCCGCCTCTTCATGAACAAGCGCAAACATCACACCCAGGAAGTCGCAGCGGCAATGGCCGGCATGAGCGTCCGCACAGCGCGGCGAATCGAGCACGGCGACCATCTGCCGTCGCAGAAGACGCCGCGCACGTGGCGCACTCGTTCCGATCCGTTTTCTGATGTCTGGGACAGCGAGATCGTGCCACTGCTGCGCCACTCGCCCCGGCTCAAGGCCGTCACGTTGCTGGCCAAGCTGCAGGAGGCTCATCCCGATCGGTTCCCCGACAGCATGCGACGCACGCTGGAACGGCGCGTTAGCCAGTGGCGCGCGATGGAGGGCCCCAGCAAGGAGATCTTCTTCCCGCAGGAACACCTGCCCGGCGTGCAGGGTCTGTCGGACTTTACCGACATGCGCGATCTGCACGTGACCATCGCCGGCGCGCCGTTCTGTCACCGGCTGTATCACTTCGTGCTTGCGTTCTCGCACTGGGAATACGCTGGCGTCGTCGAAGGCGGCGAGAGCTTCGAAGCCTTGTCTACTGGCTTGCAGAATGCGCTCTGGCAGGCCGGCGGCTGCCCGCGCGAACATCGCACTGACAGCCTGTCGGCTGCGTTCAAGAACCTGCAGCAGCAAGAGGACTTCACGGCCCGCTACGCCGCGCTGCTCGAGCATTACGGCATGACGGGCACACGCAACAACGTCGGCGTGGCTCACGAGACGTGAAGTGTAGTAAAGATGACACCTCTGGCCGAAAAAAAGATCCCGTAAATTCAACGGTTTAGTGTTACTTGTGTGGGCAGCCGTACCAAGATTACTACTATTTTCCAAGTAGTAATCTTGGTACTACCCGGCAGCAGGAAGTAATGTTGAAACTATCGTAGGTCCCCTGCGTAGTCGCACCTTTACTACAGTGTCTAATCCTCTCGGCCCCGATCTCTCACGACGTTACTGTCAACCGATTGCGTTTGCCGGCCATGGATGGCGGCGACGCATAGAGGTGTTCAGTCCAAAGCTTGGGCGTCGGCTGAGCCTTGGTAGTTACGAGGCTTTCCGAACCTGGCTGATGATTGAAGCCAATCCCGCGATTGAAACGTTCACCGAGCGCCCGGTCCGGTTCGGCGATGCGGGTAGTGCAGTGATTGATTTCTGGGTCCGATTGCGAGAGGCGCCAGCCGGCGAGTTCTGGCTGATTGAGCGTCGTCGCGCTGAAGATGGCAACCAGCCAGGCCCTGACGAACTCACGGCTGAGACCAGTACCTTGCATGGTCTGCAAGTACGCGTCATCCGCCAAACCGAATTGCAGGCCTGGACGGTGCCGATCGCCAACTGGGCGCGCATTGTCCCGTACCTTGTCAGCTACCGACGATTCCACGCCCCCATACTGGAACAGGCCATCGTGGTTTTTCTGAGCGAACCGAGGGCATTGGACGCGGTGCTCGATCACTTTTCCGATCAAGACCCGGGCGGCGTGGAGGCATCGCTCTTTGCCTTGTTGGCATCGGGCCGCGTCGTTAGTCCTGACCTGGCGGTAGCGTCACTGAGCGGAGCCACGCGCTTTCAGCGGGCATAGGGAGTGCAAATGACTGGGCCAACTCGCCGAATCGATCCGAATGCAATTCGTCTGTCGGATTGGCCGCGAATAGACGAGAGCCTTCTTGCTAACGACGCGCGGACCACGTTTGGACAGCGTCGCGACGCGATCGAGGCTTATGCCAGCGGTAGCTCTCTGTTGCACATTTACAGGACGTGGGGCGTCCACCGTTCTACCTTGCAGCGATTAGTCCGCCGCGCAGTAAGTGCGCACCCCGATGGCCGCCTGTGGGGATTCCGAGCCTTGGTGCCGCAGGTCCGGGTGCAGCCGTATGAAAGAAGCAAAGTGCCCCTGGTGTTGGTCCACGGCAAGGCGGGCAACGCTGGGTCCTTTGGACAGCTGCTGCAGCGTCACTGCAGTCTGGCCGAGCAGTTACGCAGAGAGATCGAAGCGGGAAAGGTCGTACTGCAACCTGGCGAGCCAGGCCGCCTGGTTGGCGTCAAGGCAGTGGCGCAACGCTTCCAGCAGGCCTGTCGTGAACTGGGGCTGGGCGCCGGCGACTATCCGCTGAACCAGGTGGACAAGGCCGTTCGATCTTTGGCCCGCACACTCAGAGGCTGGATCCAGGACGATTTTGACCTGGCCGCGCGCGCCGCCGGCCGTCGGATCAAGCCCGCGTCGGCGCTGCGGCGGCTGCCAGAGCGGGGCTCCGCCGATGCGTTCGACACTGTCGAGTTTGACGCCCACAAAATGGACGTGCGCCTGAAGGTGGTCGACAACGACCCCCTTGGGGGTGAACAAAGCTATGAAATCGAGCGTGTCTGGTTGTTGGCCATCATCGACGTGGCCACCCGCTGTGTTCTCGGCTTCAACTTGTCGTTGCAGCGTGAATGTAGTCGCTTTGACGCTATCGAGACGTTCAAACGCGCAGTGACGCCGGCGAAGATGCCGGAACTCACGCTGCCGGGCTTACGCCTGCTGCCTAGCGGTGGGTTCGTTTCGCAGGCCCTGGAACAGACCCGCTACGCCTGCTGGCGACAGATCCGGCTAGACAATGCGCGCGCCCATCTGGCTGCCACCAGCCTCGATGTCGTGTGCGAGGCGTTGGGCTGTGCGGCGGACTTTGGTCCGGCGTACCAGCCCGACGACCGGCCCTTCATCGAGCGATTTTTTGGCACGGTCTCCGCCACGCTCTCGCAGCGACTCCCAGGAGCAATAAAGGGGAGGGATGCGGCACAGCATATTTTGAAACGTCTGCGCGATCCGGCCGATACTCTCCGGTTGCTCGTTACGACTCAGGAGCTGGAGGAACTGCTGCATCTGACGGTATGGAACTACCACGGTACGCCCCATGCTGGCCTGGGTGGTCTCACTCCCCTGGAGATGATGCGCCGGCACGTGCTCGGCATCGGTCGCCAGCCGGTCCGTTTGCGCCTGATTCCGAAGCCTCTCCGTGAGCGTCCCGTACTACTTCACGATCCAGTGTTGTGCCGCGTACATGGCAACCTCGGTCGCGGTGAACGGCCATACATTACTTTTTACCACGTGCGCTACACGAGTGAGCGGCTTGCCAGAAGCAGCGGCTTGATTGGCCAGCGGCTGCGCATTCACTATGACCCGACGGACGTGCGAACGCTATGGGCCTGCACCGAAGATGGACACATGCTAGACGACCTGTTTGCTAGCGGTCAGTGGCGCAACGAGCCGCATTCATTGCGCCTGCGTCAAGAGATCTTCAAGGCCAAGCGCGCTCGCCAGCTCGATTTCGGCCCGGGTGAGAACCCAATCGAGGCCTTCCTCGCGCTCAGACGCAAACAGGCCGGCAAGCGACGGCGCTCGGCCAGCGACATTGCGCAGGTGCAACGTGAACGCCGGACGGCATCACGGCTGGTTCCCACAACCGCTGCGGATGCCGTGACATCTGCACCGCCGCCGACGCCATTGGCTACAGGCCCAGTCAAGGGCAAGGCGCTGCGCATTGCGCGGGGGTACTCACGCTAATTGTAGGCGCGGGTGCGCCGTCGGGCGCGGGCCGGGCCCGTCCGTGACCGGCCACGGTGGGCTGCGATCATTCGATGCCGTTCGCAAGGAGCAGGTATGAACCAAAAGACCATCACGGCTGCGAAAGTTGCGCCACGCCCGCAACCACGAACCAATGCGACACGGATTCGCGCTGCCAGACGCACCTCTCCCACATCCGCAGCAAGCCCAATACAGCTGACGGTCCATAACCATCCCTTGGCACGTCGTCATTACCGCGTGGCGACCGCGGCCATCGAAGCTTTCGTTGACCTCGTCGAGCACTGTGTACGCGTATTGATCCCCGGCGCGCTCATCTACGCTCGCCCACGCATGGGCAAGACCCACGCGATCGATTATTTGGCGCTGCACCTTGCGCGACACCGCGGCGACATTCTCGTGCTGCGCATGTCCTGCGAGCACCACCGCAGCGATTATGAAGGCCCCTTCTTCAGCGCACTGTTGGGTGCAGCTGGCGTGCGGGACCCGCAGCCTAGGACCATCGCGGAGAAGCGCTTCGCCCTAATGCGCCGCCTGAGCGAACAACTGCAGATGCGTTCGGGCCATATCGTGGTGCTCCTGTGCGACGAAGCGCAGCGACTGTCCAAGCATGCGCTGGAGTGGTTGCGCGATGTCCATGACCAACTCGCCTGCCACGGCGTGCGGCTTATCACCTTCCTTGTCGGGCAACCCCAGTTGATGGAGCACAAGGCGCAATACCAACTCGCCGGCGATGAGCAGATCGTGGCGCGCTTCATGATCGAGCAGTTGCACTTCCGTGGCATCACGGACGCGGTGGAAGCGGCAACGTGCTTGGCCAGCTATGACCTGAGCCGCTATCCGGAAGATACCGGCGACACCTTCACCGCCTTTTTCTATCCCGACGCGTACACAGCCGGACTGCGACTGGAACAGTCGGCAGCGGCGCTATGGAACGGGTTCGTGAACGCGCACACTGTCGCACAGTTGGCGGGTCCAGTAGAGATCCCGATGGATTACTTCACCCGAGCCGTGGAGTAGATGTTGCTGAACGGGCCGCAGTGGGACTCATCCGGGTTGGTGCTCGAGCCAGCGCACTGGGAGCGAGCAGTACGGGAGTCGGGTTACGTGGCGGCGCAGCAGACTGTGCGGCTGCAGGTGTAGCGATGGTCCTGCCGATACTTGTGCCGGCGCCAATGCCGGAACCTGAGATAGGTCCTGAGCCAGAACAGGTAGCAGCGAATGATCGCGACGCGCTCATACGATATTGGCGACGAGTGCTGTGGCTGCCGATCCAACCCATAGGCCGCCAGCAGGGCAGGGCGGTGGCCCTGCGCGGCATGAGGTCTGGTGCGATGACAAAAGCCGAATCGTACGATCTGCTTCGCGATTGCGAGCGGCTGACTCGGCTACTACTGCGCCGCTCGTGGGCGAGCCTGCCGCAGCGTGACAGGCGCTGGATCCGCAGCGCTACCCGGGTCTTCGATCCAGACATGCCGATCATCACCGTGGCGCCAGCGCAGACCAACGCTGCTGCCTGGCTGTTTGCGGCGATGCATTGGTGCGGCTGTCGCCATCCCGAGGCCCTTTGGTGCAAGCCGCTGCATCCGCCGACAGGGGTGGTGCGCTGGCTGAGCGGCTTTGACGTGGTCGAACAGAAAGACCATCCGCATGACATCATGACGACGCTGGCGGAAAGGGTAGGGCGCGTCGAACAGCAAAGCCGCAAGCTCGTCAGGGCAATGAGAGCCAGAAAGCGAGTCGTCGCGTTGCTGCCCGAATTGCTGCTCTGAAAGTCGGCTCCAGAGACCAAATCGACGGATCCACGAGATGGTTGCATCTTTACTACGTAAACGTCACATCTTCACTACACTTCACGGCATCGGGCTGCCTCCTTGGGTCGCATGTCCGGACCGTGACTGAATGGGCGCATACGTTCCTCTTGTGTGAGCGTGCGCCGGCCGGGCCCGGCCTGAACCGGATACGGGTCCTGGGGATAGGCATGATGGGAATCCGACCGCGCTCGAAGACGCCACCGAAGCCAGCGCGATCATCGTCAAGGTTCTTCCGGACCGTGAGCGACTGGCCGGCAGGCGCAAAGCCCTGCTCCCGCCCGACGACGGCCTCGCTGCATCCACTAGGGCGCTCCCCCTTTGCGGCCCGGATGCTCCATCCCCGTGCCGAGGTTCGAGGCGAACGCTCTGTGGCGTGAATTTTTCAAAAACGGCAGAGTCGATGAGGCACGGCAGGGCCGCATCGCCCCCCCCATGGGGCGATGGACCGGATG
>NZ_JFJV02000093.1:0-107 GCF_000611145.1 Cupriavidus sp. SK-3
TTGCACCGATACACCCAGTTCCCGCGCAATGACCGTATTGGTGTGGCCCTCATGGGCCCACAACGCGATTCGCGCACGCATCACATCTCGCTGCGCAGCCGTCTTCC
>NZ_JFJV02000093.1:214-1070 GCF_000611145.1 Cupriavidus sp. SK-3
GATATCGGAGGCGATTAATTATTCAAGCTATTTACGGGATGTTGTACTAGGCGATAGCGAGCATTTCCGCATACACGCCGACAATCCCAGGCCAACATTGTTCGTCAGCAAGCCGCTGCGGGGGCGCAGTTCAGGTCGCTGGGTAGTTCTGCTCTCCAAGGGAATCGTGGGGCCGACCGGCCGTTTCATGGGGGTCGTAGTGGTGTCGCTTGACCCACTCTCCCTGACGAGCATCTACAAGAGCATCTATTTGGGCAGCCGGGGTGCAATCGGTCTGCTGGGTACCAATGACTTCATCTACCGGGTGCGTTGGAGCGGGGCGGCTTCCGACCCTGGGCAACCGCTGCCGGCGAGCTCTGCGGCCCGGCGAGCCGTAGCTGCCGCGGCCCACGCCGAAGTGGTGGAGAAGAGCCCACTGGACGATGTCGAGCGCATTTATGGCGTACATCGGCTGTCGAGAGGAAACCTGGCGGTCGTGATCGGCTACGACCTCCATGAAGCACTATCAATGTATCGCGCCAGGCTGCTCGTCGTCGCTTGCATCGCAAGCTTCCTATCCGCGCTGATCATCTTTGTCCAGATGCGCCAGGCCAAGTCAATCAAGAGGATGGCGAAGCTAGCGGATCGCGAGGCAGTGGTCAGTCGCCGGCTACGAGAAAGGAACCAGCACCTGCATGCGCTGTTCTTTGCCTTGCCGGACGGCGTTGCCATTTTCGATAAGGATCGCCACGTGGAAGACGCCAACGGCGGGCTGTGCGACGCCCTGGGCGTTTCGCCCGGGGACTTGCGCGGCGCTACGCCACAACGGTTCGTTGACCTTCTGTATCGAGGTCGACGTCCCACGCGGGACTCAGCC
>NZ_JFJV02000094.1:0-6171 GCF_000611145.1 Cupriavidus sp. SK-3
GGGGAAAATGGCGCCAACGCACGGTGCGCGGTAGCTTTGGTCTGGCGGGAAAAAACCAACACAACAGACACCGGGTGTCTGCCATTGCGCGACACGCCGGGCCAGTCCCCCGGCGACCGCTGCCAAAGCGGGGCTATGCGGCGACGCGGCGCATGGGGACTTTATGGCGATCTACGCCTGACATGTACCTCATCAGGCCTTGCGTGATGCCCACGGAAATTCCGTTGCCTGCCCGGGTTCGGGTTACAGAACAGCAGATCAAGTGTCGGAAGCAGAGGCGCGCCGCCCTCTCGCTACGTGCAATTGGCGCGGTAAGTTTCCTGCAATGACTTGCGTGACTGGTCGCGCTCGATCTTGGGAATAGTGCGCCCCTGCGCGTTCTGTGTTGCCGGCCCGGGCGAATGGTAGGACGGCTGCTTCGAGGTGGCGTTGAATTGCTCCTTCAGAGCCTCGCACTTGGCGCGCGCGGCATCCTCGGAACTGGCGGAGTCGGCGGACGGAGGGCGATAGGGGCTGGCGCCACCCTGCACTGCCTCGGATATGGCATTTTCGGCACCCTGGCCCGCTGCGGGCTGTGCCATGCCAGCCGTGGAAAAACCAAGTGCCATCAGGCTGGCCAGGATAAATTTCCGGGACATACGCATACGCTCTCCGGTGGAACGATGATTTCGCTGGCGGGCTTGATCCGCCTGTTTCGGGCACGCCCGGCGGCGACCAGACCAAGCGTAGTCTTGCCGGAGCGCATTTCCGTCGCCGTAGCAGCCGCCGGGCCTACTGCGGTTTGTCCCGCCCCAGGCGAGACATGTTGTGCTTGATCACATCCGATACCGCGGCGGTCATCACCGCGGTCGAGACGCCGAACATCAGGATGCCGTTAGCCGCCTCAATCGGGCCGAGCAGGCGCCACTCCTCGGACATGACAATGTCGCCATAGCCCAATGTAGCGAAGTTGACACCGGAGTGATAGAGCGCGGTGGGGAAATTGCTGAATTCGCCGAGAATCATGAACAGCACCGCCCAGATTGCCATTTGCATGAAGTTGGCGAACAGTGTCAGCACCATCACCAGCGACAGCAGCAAGATATCGGTCCACAGTGATTCGTGCCCGAGGTGGCTATTCCGGAAGCGCGCGTAGCGGCGCAGGCAGGCGGCAACAACGCACCCCTGCAGCAACAGGCAGAAAAGCATGACGGGAGCGGCGGCCAGCACGTGGTGCAGCATGGTTGACTCCATCAGGGGGCGGGCAATGGTATGCGGCCGGGTTTGTCCAGAAGCCAGAGCATCAGGCAGGCATACAGGGTAACGCCGACGAACAGCCCCATGCGTACGGCGAAAGCGGTAAGGACGTCCTTGCCGGCCGCACTGTCCTGGACCGACTGGCCCAGCAGGATGACCATGGTTACCAGGCTGTTCAGCCAGAAGCCCGGCGGGTAACGCGTCGGGCTGATGGCATACAGCTTGCCTCCTGCCACCAGGACGAAGAGCAGCATCCATAGGAAGAACATCCACAGGTGCACGAACAGGCTGAGCGCGGACCAGAACAGGATGGCCAGCAGGCCGCCGAACAGCGTGGAACCGAGCAACTCGCGCGCGGCACCGCGGGCGGTCGTGCAGCTTTGCCTGCCGAGACTGACCGATTTCATGATGATCGGCAGGTAGGCGGCCGGATCGCTCAGCGCCAGCAGGAACGCCGGCATTACCACCAGCGCCGCGCGTAGCGCCATCCAGTCGGCCACATTGTCCGGCAGTCCCTGGGCGGGTCGCACAGGCCGCCCGCCTGCGGGTTCGGGAAACAGCCAGTGAACAAGCGCCAGCGCCAGCACGGCCAGCAGGAGTCCTTTGACGAGGGCGCCGATCACCGTGACGGCCAGACCGAAATCGGCGGTTCCCGCCGCGGAAATCATGGTCAGGCCAGCCGCCAGGAATGTGGAGACCAGATTGTTTCCGCCACGCAGGCCATAGCGGAATGCCAGGAAGAGGAGCAGGCCGGTCAAAAGCACGCCGCTGAACCAGTAATAGCGCAGAAAGGGGAGAAGCAGCAGGCCGCTGCCGGTCGTCAGCATGACGACCAGCACCAGGCCCAGGCCGGCCTTGAGCGGCAGGGGGCGGTCGAGAGAGGCAATAACGAACAGGCCAAGTACCGGCGCCACCACCGGGAGGGACCAGCCTAATCCGAAGCTGGTCGCCAGGCAAAGCGCGGCGCCGGATGCCAGGCGCAGCGGACGCCGGGAAAGGCGAGCGGGCTCAGCGGGCATGGCCGCCATCACCATTAGCAGGCATAGGATTAGTAGGCATAGGACAGCCAGCTCATTACGAACAGGAACAGGTGGCCAAGGGGGTTGAGCGGATTGCCCTGGGTGGGGAACGCCATGACTTCGGCCTGCCCGCCCACGCGCACGCCGTGCAGTTTGGCCAGCTCGCCCGGGGCGAACTCGATGACCACGGGGAAGCGCTGGGCCGGGCGCAGCCAGTCGCGACTGTTCTGTATCGTCGGCAGGCTGCCGGGCGGCGTGCTCTGGCCCACACTGACCCCATAACCGATACTGCGGACACGGCCGTCCAGTACCTTGCCCGGGTAGGCGTCCAGCACGATGGCGACGGACGTGCCGGGTTCGACGCGGCCGAGGTTATTTTCGGTCATTTCCGCGCTTACCCAGACGTCGTGAATGGCGATCAGCGTCATCACCGGGCTTCCGCCGGCGGCATATTGGCCGGCTTCGGTGCGCAGATCGGTGATCAGGCCCGCCGTGCGCGCGCGCACCTGCGAGTTGGCCAGGTCCAGTTCGGCTTTGTCCACATTGGCTGCAGCGCTGCGCAGCTTGGCGTTGTCTTCTTCACTGCCCCCCTCTTGTTCACGCGCGCGCTCTACTTCGGCACGGGCTGCGGCAACCTGGCTGACGGCCTGTACGTGCGTGGCGCGGGCCACCTCGAGACGGCGAAGCGAAACAGTTCCCTGGTCTTCACGATACAGGCGTTCAAGGCGGTCGCTGTCCTGGCGTGCCTTGAGTTCATTGGCCTGGGCGGCACGCAGGGATGCCTGGGCCGAGGCGATGCCGGCGGTGCTCGCGCCGATCTGCCGCCGCATGGACTCGAGATCGGCGCGGGCACGGTCGAGTGCGATGCGATAGTGCTGCGGATCGACCTCGAACAATACGTCTCCGGCCAGGACGTTCTGGTTGTTGCGCACCAGCACCCGGGCCACCCGGCCCGACACTTCAGAGGCCACCGGGACGACAAAGGCCTGGACCCTCGCTTGCTGTGTATACGGCGTGTACCGGTCGGCCAGCAGGTACCAGGCCAGGCTCAGCACAATCAGGCCGACTACCCACCTGACTCCCCGCTTCGTCGGGTCGGCAGCAGGCGCCGGTGCGTCCGGCGGCGGGGACGCCGGGGGTTGCGGTGTGTCATTCATCCGGGCTCACCCTCGGCACGGGGACGTTGGAGTTGAGTGGCTGGCGGCCTGTCTCGTTCAGCAAGTCGCCCCAATCGGTACGCTGCTGCATCTGCTGGCGGGTGGCCGCGTCGACCAGCGGCAGGGGTGTGTACCAGCCGCCGCCCATCGCCTTGTAAAGCGCGATGAGATTGTTCACGGCATTGCTGCGGTTGAGCAGGTAGGCATCCTGCTGCGCGACCAGCGCGCGCTGGGCATCCAGCACACGCTGGAACTCCGAGTACCCTTCGCGAAAGAGGGCATTGGCCAGTGTCAGCGAGCGGTTCGCTGCCTGCGACGCTTCGCGCAGGATCGTTTCGCGCTCCAGCGCCTTGATCAGCCCGGTGGCCGCATCGTCGGCTTCGCGCGCCGCCTGGCGCACGGTATCCTGGTAGGCGACGATCCGCTGCTGCAGGCGTGCATCCTGTACTCGCACATTGTTCGTGATGCGGCCGTAGTCGAACAGGTTCCACTGCACGCTGGGGCCACCGATCAGGACCCACCCGCCGGGCGTTCCCGGCAGCGAAGTGGCTGACCACCCGATGCTGCCCAGCAGCGTGACCGACGGATAAAGATCAGCCTTGGCCACGCCGATGAGCGCCGACTGGGCGGCAACCTGCAGTTCGGCTGAGCGGACATCGGGGCGGCGCAGCAGCAGGTTGGCGGGCACGTCCTGCAACACCGCGTGATCGATCAGCGGGATCACACCCTCCTTCTCCAGCAGTTCCTGCAGTTCCGGCAAGGGACCCGGGGGGCGGCCGATCAGGATCGCCAGCGCATTGCGGGCGCGCAATATCTGGTTTTCCAGATCGGGGATGCTGCTCAGGGTGCCCAGGTACTGGGTCTTGGCTTGCTGGAGGTCGAGCTCATCGCTTTCCCCACTCTTGAACAACCGCTCGGTAATTTCAAAACTGCGCTTTTGCAGCCGGGCATTCTCGCGGGCGATGCGCAGGCGCGCCTCGGCGGTGCGAAGGTCGAAGTAGGTTTGCGCGAGCTGCGCGTGCAGCAGTACCAGGGCGTCTTCATGATTGGCTTCGGCGGCGAAATAGGCCGCGTCCGCCGACTCGATGGCGCGGGCAAACCGTCCCCAGAAATCCAGCTCCCACCCAATGTCGAAACCCGCGCTGTATTGCCAGACACCGCTGCTTTCACCAGGAATGCCGGTCTTCCTGCTACGCGCGTACAAGGCATCGGCCCTGGCTTGCTGCAATTGCGGGTACCGCCCGGCCAGGGCAATGCCCAGCTGGGCGCGGGCTTCCACCACGCGCAGGCCGGCAATCTTCAGGCCGGCATCGTTGGCATCGGCAGCTGCGATCAGATGTTCGAGGACAGGATCCGAAAAGACTTTCCACCACTCGCGCATATCGGACTGCGGGTGCTGCTGGCTGGCCTGTTCGACAGCCGAAGTAGTCCAGTGCTCGGTCCAGGGATCGTGCTGTGCCTGGAAATCCGGCCCCACGCGCGCGCAGCCTACGAGGACCGATGCGCCGATCAGCACCAGTCCGGCCAGACGACACGGTGACGGCATGAGGCGAGAATGGCAATTCAACCCTGCTCCTGGTCGCCTGGCACGCTATCGGGCGGCACTTCCCCGGCCCGCTGCCAGAACAGTTGATCGCTGATCAGGCCAAGGCGCGGGCGGCATTCGTGGCGCACCCGCTATCCGGTGCGCGAAGCGCCAGGTAATGCGACTGGTGGTCCCGCAGTCGCCGTGTAAAGCCCGGGACTGCAACGGGACTTGATTGGAGCGGGTGCCGCTAGTGGCCGGCATTGCGCGGCGCCCCGACCGATTGTGGCTCTACCTTGGTCCAGCCTGGACCGGGATCAAACGAGGTGGTCGCGGCAGCCTTGGCGGCGCTTTCGGGCCCGAGATCACTCTCATAGAGCTGCCCGGCGTGACTCACCATGAAGCTCTTCACGCCGGTGTCACCGTATCGGATCGGCCACGCTATCACGGCGAAGCCGCCAAAGAGCTTGCCGCGCACCATATAGTCGAATGCGCCGCCGGGTGCGTGCCGGCCCTGTTTTGTCAGAAGCTTGTAGTGGTACCCGTGATAGCCTCCCGCTTCCTTTGCGCGGGCACCGGCCGTGGCGAAGGCTTCGCCCAGCGGGCTCGGCCGCTCGCCAGCCTGCGTCGGCCAGTACAAACCATCCTGCTTGCCTGGCGAACTCGCAAGCTTGGCGGCATAGCTAACCATGCCGGAGCCGTCGTGGTCGGACTGGGCGTAGTCGTTCTGCGCGTCATGAATGGCAAGCATGGTTTGCATGACGGCCAGTTCATTGCGCCCGATACGGCGCAAGCGCATATCCTCCACGCCGGCACGGGTGTCGAAGCGCCAGCCCCCGCCGGAATTCACCAGGGGCAAGGGGAGCGTCCAGCCATCGGTGCCGACGGCGATCCGGGCATGTTTTTCATCTACGGGTTGTACGGCGTGGGAGGCTTCCCACGCCGTGAGAAAGCGGCTGCGGATTTCCGCGTCGGCAGGTGGGATCAGCGTGCGGAAGTCATTGCCCAGCAGTGACTTCAGGGCTGACTCGTCATTGTTCGCAACAGCCGCCCCAAAAGCCGTCATGGCTGCTTCTGGCGTAGGGAATGCTCTTTGCGCGTGGGCGGTGCCCAGGATGCAGGTGGCCAGGCACAGCGCCACGGCAATCCGAATGCCGATTGCGCCAAGCGGGAGTCGGGCAAAACGAGCGGTGTTTAGCATAGCCATTCTCCCTAGCGCCTGCCACCGCCGCCG
>NZ_JFJV02000095.1:0-6497 GCF_000611145.1 Cupriavidus sp. SK-3
GGCGGGGGTGGGCTTTGCATTCGCGTTGCCGTTGGCTGGCGAGGCTGCCATCAGTATTGGCTCGACGGCTTCGCGGATGCCGGTGGCGCGGCGGCATGAGATCGGGGGATTGATCCGGGAGGCATTTGGATGACGGGACCTCAAAAAAATATCCCCCCATCAGAGGGGATAAAAAAATAAATTCGCCCCCCGAATGCCCGGCTTTCTACGCTTTTTATGTCAGAAATTAAAATATTGTAGTGTATGACGCATACAATCTGCGCTAGAGTGCAGCGCAGCAATTCATTTTGAACATTTTTGACATTTTGCGTTTATCCAGCGGGGGCAATATCTTTGGACTCCACCTCTCCAGCGTGCCGGCGAGCCATATCCGGGCAGCCTTCCTCTCATTCATGCCGGTACCGTTCGTGCCGGCTGGAAACGCTTCAAAGCGTCATTGACTGACACCCGCAGCGCCATCCGCGCACCGGCTACATTCGATATTGACGCATATCAAATATGCATAAATGGCAGGTCGAATGGCTTTGACCTGCTATTTCCTGTTTAAAAAATAACATAAGCAAATACACGCAACCCACGCGGGAGGGTTGCCCCGCCGTGCCCCACAAGCGGCATGCGGGACACGTTGGACAACCCCGGCGGCACGCGCGGTCAGCAGAACCGGGCGGCACGCCGCGGGAATGGGTGAATGGGGTCCCACCAAGGGATAAGGGGCAGCAATGCAGCACTCAGGAATATTCACGCGCGATGAACTGGACAATTACTTTGCGTCGTACGTAGGCATGGAGGGCGGAAACCCGAGAGCCAGCGTGTGGATCTGCGACAGAAGCCCGCATCCGTGGTTCGAGCGCCTTGCCGGGCCATTGCGGCCGCGCACGGAGCCCTGTGCATGGGATGACGCGTTTCGCGCGAAACACCGGGCCGATATGGGCAAGTGGCTCAACCACCAGCGCATTGCGCGCATCATGGCCGCGGCCCGCGCCGAAGCGCTGGGTATCCGGCTGGACGACAACGACTGGAAAGCATACTTCCGGGACCAGCTCTACGCACCGGACGGCGCGGAGTTCAAGCTGAACCTGTTTCCCCTGCCGATGCAACTCGATGGGCTGACGCCCTGGTCCAAGGTATTTCGCGGCCAGGCTGAACTCGTGCCCAAGGAACGCTACCTGGAACTGTGCCGGCATGGCGGGCGATTCCGCTTCCTGCGGACACTCTGCACGTACTGGCGGCCAAAGGTGGTCATCTGCATCGGCCATCGCCAGACCGACGACTTCGTGCGGGCTTTCGGGCTCGACGAAGCTGCTGGGGAGGTCCGGCAGCTACAGCCGGCAGACCAGGTAAGGCTCCTGCATGTCTTCGTCAGGGATGGCACCACGTGGATCCTGTGCCCCGCCCTGGCCGGCAGCGCCGGACTGACTTCGGACGTGCAGCTAAATGCGTTCGGCAAGCTGCTTGGCGCGAGTCTTGAGGCTAGCGACTTCGATAGCTTTCCGGCGCCTGCCAGCGGTCCGGAAAGATTCCTGGAGAGCCATAACGCATTGCAGGTCGGGCCCGCAGCTACGGGGCTACCCCGAGGCGGATACCCTGCCCGGAGAAGCCCCCATGCGGATCCCTCCCCCAGCCAGAACCAGGCCTTATGCGCTCCCCCACACTGAACGCTTGAGGGCTGGGTAAAAGCGCAGCGCGCGTTGCCAGGCCGGGGCTTCAGGCCTGGCAGGCGCGCGCTGGCACGATCGGATTCACGGCAAGCGGCCGAGGCTGCAACCCACACGCCTCCTTTAGCAGCTTCCATCACCGGCCTCTTCCCATTTCCCCTTCGGCCACACTGCCGCAAATAAAAAAAACGCTAAAATCACCAATCGCCAGACCATCAGGCGATCGCACTGCTTGCGAGGCCGCCGGAAGCCCCCCTTCCCCTGGCCATCGTCGGCCGTGCCGCAAATAACAAACAATCTAGCGAAGGGAGCGGTCATTGTGGGAATGACGGGTCATGAATTGCGTAGCATGCTGGCAAGCCTGGCATGCGGGATGAGCCTTCTTGCGTCCGGCAGCCTGCTGGCGCAGGGTAGCGACAGCAAGGAAAAGGGGATGGAGGCGGCCTGGCAGGCTGCGCAGTCCAGCGCCCAGGCAGGTCCGGCCACGGTAAAACTGGGCGAACAGGCCACGCTGAAACTGCCTGCCAGGGAAGTCTTCATTCCCCAGCCGGCCGCCGGCAAGCTCATGCACGCCATGGGCAACCTTACCGACGAGCGCCTGCTTGGCCTGGTGCTGCCCACCGGCGACGACGACTGGATGGTGGTAGCCAAGTACGAGCCCTCGGGCTACATCCGCGACGACGACGCCAAGGACTGGAATGTCGACGACCTCTTCAATTCGCTCAGGGAAGGCACGGAAGCCGCCAACGAGGAGCGCGAGAAGCGCGGCATCCGCGGGCTTGAGATCGTCGGCTGGGTGGAGCGGCCCCACTATGAGGCGGCCAGCCATCGGCTGATCTGGTCGATGTCGGCACGCGAGAAAGGCCAGCCGGCCGATGCCCCCCAGTCCGTCAACTACAACACCTACGCGCTCGGGCGGGAAGGCTACGTCAGCCTGAACCTGATCACCGCGCGCGACCAGGTCGACGCCAACAAGCCCGTGGTGCGCACGCTGCTGTCCAATCTCGACTTCGCCGAGGGCAAGGCCTATGCGGATTTCAATTCCGGCACCGACAAGATAGCGGAATACGGGCTGGCCGCGCTGATCGGCGGGGTAGCGGCGAAGAAGCTGGGACTGCTGGCCGTCCTGGCGGCGTTCTTCGCCAAGTTCGCCAAGGTGATCATGCTGGCAGTGGCGGGCATCGGCTATTCCGCCACCAAGTGGTTCAGGCGCAAGCCATCCGGTCCCGCACAGCCGAAGTGAAGGCGTATTCCTCCTCCCCAGCTCCGGAGTTGTACCGTTGACCAAGCTGTTGCTCCTGCTCCTGGGCGGCCTGAAGATGGGCAAGCTGCTGACCACAGGCGGCACCATGCTGCTGTCGGTCGGCGCCTACGCGCTGATCTTCGGCTGGCGCTATGCCGTCGGCTTCGTGCTGCTGATCTTTGTCCATGAGATGGGCCATTTCCTGGCCGCGCGCCGCCGCGGGCTGGCCGTGGGCGCGCCCACCTTCATTCCATTCGTCGGGGCCTGGGTCGAACTCAAGGACCAGCCGGTCGACGTCGAGACCGAGGCCTATATCGGGCTGGCGGGGCCGGTGGTCGGCACCCTGGGCGCCCTGGCCTGCTATTACATCGGCCGCAGCACCGGAAGCGGACTGATGCTCGCGCTGGCCTATGCCGGCTTCTTTATCAACCTGTTCAACCTGATCCCGCTTTCGCCGTTCGATGGCGGCCGCGTCACCGCGGTGCTGTCGCCGCGCATCTGGTTCCTTGGCGTGCCGGTGCTGGTGGCGATGTTCCTGTGGCGCCCCAGCCCGATCCTGATCCTGGTGGCACTGCTGGCGGCCCCGCAGTTGCTCAAGGCCTGGCGCTACGATCCGCAAGCCCCGGAGAACCGCGCGTATTACACCATCAGCGCGGAAATGCGCCTGACCTATACGCTGTACTACCTCGGGCTGGTGGCGTTCCTGGCGGTCATGACCCATGACCTGCACGGCATGCTGGGCGGCATCCGTGCCGGCGGCATGCCCACCTGACGCCGGCGAAGGTGCCCAAACCCGTTTCAACCTGAATACCAAGGCAATGAGAAGCAAATCGTTTTACCTGAAGGGCGCAGTGCTGTTGGCTGTGGCATCCATTCCCGCCATGACGCTGGCGCGCGACTACCGCCAGCCGGGCACGCTCGGCGAAGGCACGCAGGTGCACCGGTTCGTGCTGCGCGATCCGGCTACCGGCCAGGCCATGCCCGGAGCCCGCTACCGGCTGTTCCTGCCGGGCCAGCGGATCGCCGGCGTCTCCCCCAAGTCGAACGAGCAGGACAGCGTGATCTTCGGCGTCACCGACAAGCAGGGCAACACCGTATCCGTACGGATGCCCAGGCGGCATGCCAAGGAAAAATGGATCCTCAACCCGATCGTCGGCGAAGGCGATTTCGGCGAAGCATTCTCGATGCGCGGCGAGAGCAGCAACCATCCCGTGACAGGCATGGCCTACGTACTCGACCTCAACGGCGGGTACCTGTTCTGCAACCGGACGGATAGCCACGGCTACACCTACTATGCGCAAAGCCACAAGGCGCAGACGATCAGCCTCGACTACACGTTTTCCGGACTGCAAGCGGGCGAATACGCGTGGTGCAGGCGCGAGTCCGACGCCATCACTGCGCTGCCGGCCGGCGCCGGGCCGGCGGCCGTCTTCCGGCAGATGCTGGCAAGCTACGAGGCCGGCAAGAACGAAATCGGCGCGGACTTCCAGGCGCGCATCCGCCGCAAGCTGATCGACCTGTCGATCGCGAGCCGGGACGACAAGCAACTGGACATCGCGCTCGGCCTGGCGCCCTTGCCAAAAGACAGCCTGAACGAGGTCGGCTACGCGCTGGTCGATGCCAACTGGATGGTCGGGCGCGGCATGGCAATGATCGACGAGGCCCTCGCCCACACGCCGGACAACCCTTACGTGCTGGACAGCAAGGGCTGGGCGCTGTTCCGCCTGGGCCAGCCCGCGCAGGCGCTGACCTACCTCGAACAATCCCTGGCCGCGTACGGCGAAGGCACCGAGAGCAACCTCGGCGCCCGGGTGGAAGGCCTGGCGCACAAGGGCGAGGTGCTGATGCAATTGCAGCGGCAGGACGAAGCGCGCGCCGCCTTTGTCGCGGCGCACGAACTGGCCCCGGACGACGAGAAGCTGCTGCGCACGCTGGCGCGGCTAGAGGTGGCATTGCCGTAACGGCTGCGCACTGGCGGCGGCCGCCCGCGCGCCACGCGACGCCGGGGCTGCCACCTGCGGCTCAGCCCTGCTGGTGTTCCTTGAACCTGGCCAGCGCAATGGCCAGCGCGGCGCTGCCGATGGTCTTGACCAGCGTGGGATGCTGCGCATAGAAATCGGCGATCTGGTCGATCACGCCCGGATGGGCCTGCTCGGCATGGGCGGCGATCTCCTGCACCTGTGCCGGGGTGAGCTGGCTGGCCTGCGCCGGAGTGACCTGGGTCGCGCCAGGCTGCAGCAGATTGCCCAGCGCACCGCCCGCCGCGCCGGCCAGCGCCGCCGGGCCCAGTGTGGCCAGCAACTGGTTGAGCAGGCCCGCCTGCTGCGCACCGCTGGACTGGCCGAACAGTTCGCCCACCATATTGCCGAAGGCCGGAGTCTGGTCGGAGCGGAAGGCGCCGGCCAGCAACTGGCCGAGCGCGCCTTCAGGCGCGTTCTGCGCGACGTGGTCTACCTGCTGCTCGGGATTGCCGCCCAGGGCGGTGGCTGCAGACTGCAAAAAATCCATCAGGCTCATGATCGGGTTCCGTGTTCCGTTGCGGGTGTTGCTTCGTGGTATCTGGCTTTCGGGGCGTGGCGTTGCGGCTCAGCGCTTGCTGATCAGGTGATAGCCCAGCAACAGGATCACCGCGCCCACCACGGCGCCGATAAAGCCGGCGGATTGCCCTGGGCGATACCAGTGCAGGGCCTGCCCGAGAAAGGTAGCGGCCAGCGCGCCGCCGATACCCAGCGCGGAGGTCAGGAAGAACCCGCTAGGGCCGTTGCCGGGGGTGATGGCGCGCGCCACAAGCCCGGCCAGGAAGCCGATGAGAATAGTCCAGATCAGGTGCATGCCGTCATGAGAAATAGGAAAAGGGCGCGCCCCCGGAAGAGCGCGCCCTGAAACGCCGCATTACTGCGCGGCGGACTTGGCCGGCGTGGCGGCCTTGGTGTGCTTGGTGGCTTGTGTCTTGTTGCTCTTGTGCGCGCTCTTTTCCACCTTGGTGGGCGCCTTGGGCGCGTCGGCGGCTGGAGCCTGGGCGAAGGCACCGGCAGCGAAGAGTCCGAGGGTCAGGATGGCGAGAACCTTCTTCATGTCTATCTCCAGGTGAGGCGCGCTTCGTTGCGCGTTGCCTGTAAAAACGGGCCGGGGCCTGCGCTTGTTGACAGCCGGTACGCAGCGCCGTGTAACAGTTCGTATCCGGCGCTGCGCCGGCGTACTCGTGCCGGCTTACTCAGGATACTTGCGCTGGAATGCGCAGTGTCTGTCCCGGATAGATCTTGTCGGGATCGCTCAGCATGGGACGGCTGGCCTCGAAGATTTCCGGGTAGCGCAAACGGCCATGCAGTACCTCGCGCTGACCACGCCCTCGGGCGCAGTTGCCGGTGTTTTTCTTTACGCTTACGCCTGTGTTTGCCGCGCTGATGTCGACTGCTTTGCTGGGGGACTGGCTGCGGTGGTTTCATGCTGCCGGGCTGGCGGCTATTGGGGCGGGGATTTGGATTGCTAATCGGTGAAGGGGTTGGGTTGGGGTTTTAGGGTTTCTGGCTGCTGGTTTCTGGCTGCTGGCGCAGAGGGACGTTTTGGGGGCGGGGTTTTATTGCTTCTAGCTGCTGGCG
>NZ_JFJV02000096.1:0-2344 GCF_000611145.1 Cupriavidus sp. SK-3
CCGAGCAAAGCGAACAAGCGGCGCAGCCTGGACACGCATGACCTGCATGCTTTCCGGATTTGCCTTGTTGCTTGGTATCCGCATCGCTCACGTGCGCTACGCAGTGGTCGTCGTCTTCATCGGACGATACTGTGATGACGCCTTCATGGCCATCAGACTGCACGCGCACTGCGCTCGCGTAAGCTTGCGTCGCGCCTTTTACCATCATCGTGGCCGCAGTCACCCCTTGCAGCGGAAGTGCTGCAATCAGGAGCAAGAGAAGGAAACGTGTGACGAGTCGAAGCATCGGGGGCGATAGCAGCCTTGTGGCCGCAGACTCGTAGTTTAGCGGATGCGCGCTGCCGCTCCAATAGGAGTCGCCTGCAAGACACAACTTCCCCGCTAACGAAAAAGGCGTTGCCCCTCCCATAGTGGGAAGGTCTAAGGCGGGGCAGCCGGCGACCGGCCATCGAAGGTCGCCTCCCTGGGCAGGTCAATTAGCCAGGCGGACGGCTGCATTACTTCTCTTTCTATCGTGGTGCCCATCAGTGATAAAGCCCACTGCACCACTGTCGTACACGTATGCGGCACGACAGCAACTTAGAATCCACTGCTGCAGGCGGCCGCCGGTGAGATAATTGTTAGCGACAGAGCGCTTGATAACACCAGCCACCAGCGTGTCTCGACATGTACGCTGTCCGGTGCCCAAGCTGTCCTAATCCTAGCAACCGAAGACAAGCAAACATGCCCCCAGCTTCAACCCGAACGGCCGAGTCGACTGGCGGCTGGCTCGAAGTCTTCCTGGTATTTCTCAAGCTTGGACTTACGTCTTTTGGCGGCCCAATTGCGCACCTTGGCTACTTCCGCGAGGAAATCGTAGCCCGCCGAAAATGGATAGATGACAAAACGTACTCTGACCTGGTCGCGCTGTGCCAGTTTCTACCAGGCCCCGCGAGCAGCCAGGTCGGCATCGCCCTCGGTCTGTCGCGAGCAGGCTGGCTCGGCGGACTCTCCGCGTGGATTGGCTTCACCTTGCCATCCGCCGCCGCCCTGATTGCTTTTGGCTACGGACTGAACACTTTTGTGGGACTGGGCAACTCCGGAGTCATCCATGGGCTTAAGGTTGCTGCGGTCGCCGTGGTCGCACAAGCGGTATGGGGAATGGCGCGAACACTGTGCCCGGACACACAACGCGTCTGCCTGACCCTTCTCGCAGTCGTACTTTCACTATTCCTTCCTACTGCTTACGGACAAATCATCGCCATCGCACTCACTGCTGGGTTGGGCATCCTTCTGGTGAAGCCATCGTCAGCACAATTGGTGTCGAATCACTACTTCCGCGTGGGCAAGGCAGCGGGAATCGTTGCCCTTATCTTCTTCTTCGGGCTGTTGTTTCTGCTTCCAATCGCAAGCGAAGTGCTCCGCAATGACAGCCTTATGTTGGCAGAGCGATTTATCCGCTCAGGCGCGCTCGTTTTTGGCGGCGGCCACGTCGTCCTGCCACTCCTTCAGTCCGCAGTAGTTACACCGAACTGGGTCGATGCTTCCGACTTCCTAGCAGGCTACGGTGCCGCTCAAGCCGTACCTGGCCCCCTGTTTACCTTTGCCGCCTTCCTTGGAACGGTCTCGAAGATAGGTCCCGGCGGATGGGTTGGCGGCCTGCTTTGCCTCATCGCTATCTTTGTCCCTGCCGCGCTGCTTATCATCGGTGCGCTGCCGTTCTGGAGTGAACTCCGGGAACGGACGACTTTGCAGTCCGCCATGGCCGGTGCGAATGCGGGCGTCGTCGGCGTACTTGCTGCAGCGCTGTATGACCCTGTCTGGACGACAGCGATTCACTCCCGCGCAGATTTCGCCCTTGCACTCATTGCCTTTGTCGGTCTTGTACGGTTCCGGGCGTCGCCACTACTTGTCGTAGCGTTCGCCGCGATTGTGGGCGGACTGTTGGGGCAGTTGCAGTGATTGCATACTCTTAACTCGGTAGTTCACATCCCCATCCTAGAAGGGGCCTTAGGCACAAGCCTTCCGTTCCTCTTCCTGAAAGAGGGGGAAGTCATCTGCCCTGGAACGTCTTGCAGTACCGGAGGCTCCTTAGACGCGACTCGGGTAACCGGTAGTGACCGGAAAAACTCGGCAAGCATACGATACCTACGCCGATGGCCGGCGATTGAACAAGGGCTGTTGAGCGATTCGAGAGCCCTTTTCATTTGGGGCTAGGGCACAGACGGTACTTGGAAGCTGCTTTGCCTCCACCACTCCGACTCCCTGCCTTCAGAAAGTCCATCCCATTCGCTTCAGAGTCGCAGAGGGCCATACCTGGAACGGCCACGGCGACGAGCTAACGTCAAGAGTGGTGTATGGGCAT
>NZ_JFJV02000097.1:0-47787 GCF_000611145.1 Cupriavidus sp. SK-3
ATGCCCATACACCACTCTTGACGTTAGCTCTTCTGGTTAGCCGACCATCAGCTTTGATATCCAACTAGACGATATCCAACAGGCAACCTTAATTTGGTCTCTTGGCTACGTCTCGAGCGCGCCTTGAATCGGCGGAGACAACGAGTCTTAGGGAGAGGGCTTAACGACGCCTCAGTCAAGTCGACGGCACATACAGTGCGTCCTCGCGCCAAAGCGCCGTTGAAACTTCCTGGTCAACTTCACCTGTTTTGGAATCACGTCGACTGAGGTAAGAGTGAAGCCATAGCGAGCGAAAAAGCTTGGGTGCTCCGCCGTGAGCAGAGTTGCCTTGGTGCAACCGTTGGCGCGCGCTCGCATCAGTAGGGCGCCAACAAGATGCGTAGCTACTTGCTGGTCTCGATAGTCCTGGAGCACGGCCACTGTGTGGACAACAACGGTTTCGTCGAACTGCTCCCCACACGCACAACCAATAACGTTGTCGCCCAGTACAGCTACATGATAGAGGCGCACCGATGGCTCTACACCACCGCTTGGCAATCCGCATTTGTGGAGGACCTTCGAAATAGCTTGCACATCGGCTGGCCCAGCCGCGCGGATTTTGAGCGTCCTTATCATTCCCTTTCCTGACTCACGAACAGCAACGCGATGGCGTACACGCAACATCTCGCGGGCAACCAGCAGACCGTTCGTTGTTACACCACAGACTCAAGTGACGAAATCTGTAGGAAAATTCGCTATGCAACACCGGTTCTTGCCGACGAATCGACGAAACACCGCAAAAAACCGTTGTCGTCGACGTGGCAACACCGATGGTTGCAATGCCAACAACGCCAATGTAGCCCATGCTTACAACGTACCCGTATAGGGGTTAACACATATAAAGCCTCGTTACATGTATCACAAGCAGGTCATTTAAAAATGCAATGTGGAGTATGGCGCGCTCGAGCAAGCGAAACGCTTCTATCGAGAGATGGCTTGCAACTCCGTCGCGAGTGTCGAATGCACAACTTCGCTACCCCTTTGAGCCACGTTGCGCAGGTGATGACATAGCGGCACGAGGAAACAAATCGACATGCCCCCCCATGTCAATTTCCAGAAAATTTGTTTTCAGGAACACATGAGTTTTGGCATCAGATGGCAACACGCGCCGCCACGTATAAAGCTGTAGCAGCAACTGTAGTCAGAGCTTTCATATCCAGCCGATGGCACATGACCGCAAGATGCCAGCCCCTCGTTCGCTGGCCACGTCTTGTGGATGCGCTCGGGCAGACGGTCGTCCCAACGCTCGCGCAGCCTTTGAGGGACTCTTTTACTCGGCGCAGCCGATTGCTCTCCTATTTCCATCACGCTATGATACTTTTCAAATAGTGCTCCGCTCACACATGTGGTCGCAGCTCCTGGTGAGTTTGCGCATAGCGTGACGAACGGGGCCGCTGGGCCAGGGAAGGTCACTTCCGAGACGATAGCTACAAGCAATGGAGGTGCGCCGATGGCTGCAGTGGCACTCGCGGTCTGTGCTAGCAAACGCGCTGGTATTGCAGCAAGCTGAGCGGGATACCTATCTTGACGAGATGCTCAGGGCATACTTCGCTTATGGCGATTTCACCGAGAATCCGATTGACTACATTTTTCGGCGTGTCGCCAATGGCGTACAGAAGTTCACGTGAGAGAATGATACTGCACCAGCACGATATCGTTGAGGTTACCTCATTCTCGCCACAGCCGACCCATTGGCATGGCGTGGTCACTCCCCATACTTACCACACGCTGAGGCAAGGGACTAACATTGTTATTTCGTGGATGGCGAGGGCGCGATGAATACATTTGACAGCAGCATCATTCACTTCTTGAACCAGTTCGCTTTCCGCTCTGCCTTCTTCGACCGTGCCGCGTTGGCAATGACCCAGCTCTATATATTGCGCGGCTTGCCATTGATTACACTGCTGTGGTGGCTCTGGTTCCGAGACAGTCCGACCAAGCAGCACGACCGGGAAATCATCATCACAACTATTGTCGCCAGCCTTTGCGTGTTGGCCCTGGGCCGATTCCTGGCTCACTGGATGCCATTCCGCATTCGCCCCTTTGCGAACCCGGAATTGGGATTACGCTTTATCGAGTCCTCAGAAGACCGGATTCGAATTTGGAGCGCTTTCCCGAGCGACCATGCGATGTTGTGGTGCTCCGTGGCGACCGGAATTCTGCTAGTGTCCTGGCGAATTGGCATCATTGCACTGGCGTATGCCTTCCTGTTTATCTGCGTGCCACGTGTTTACGTTGGACTGCATCATCCGACGGATGTGCTTGGCGGCGCAGCGCTGGGCGTGTCAATGTGCTTTTTGCTGAATCTCACGTGGTGCCGCCAGATTATAGCGGCCCCGGTTCTGCAATTTTCGAGTCAATACCCAAGTGCTTTCCATGTATGCATGTTCCTACTGAGCTTCGGACTGGTGACCCATTTTGACGAGTTGCTCATGCTGAGCTCCTCGTTACTCAAATACATTTGAACAATAACACCTCGCCGCCTCGTGATGCAGTTCGAAGCTGCTCACCGCCGAGCAATTGGATGATTGGCGAGGTCCTGCCTGCCATCGCCTCTACGGTAAGCGCCTCATGAGAAGTGATGTTGCCCCTGTTTGGTGTAGCTCTTAGCGCTCGGGTTATGCGGCCCTTTTACGCTGTGCCGCATGCCAGCGTTGCTCGTATTGCATGGGGCTGAGATAACCCAGCGTGGAATGCGGCCGTCGGTGATTATAGAAGGCTATCCAGTCGAGCACCGCGTCCATGGCCTCCCGCCGGGTGGCGAACTTTCTTCCGTGCAAACTGGCGGTCTTGAGCCGTCCCCAGAAGCTCTCGGTCGGCGCATTATCCCAGCAATTCCCCTTCCGGCTCATGGACGAGCGCATGCCCCAGTCGCGCATGGTGCGTGCTCGACGTGCTGGCCAACATCGAGCACTGGACCCACTTCACCCGACACTTCGGCCCGCTCTCGGGCAGCGACCCCAAGATCCACCACGCCGGCGAGCGGTACCTGCTCACGATCTTTGCCATGGGCTGCAAACTCGGACCCACCCGGGCCGCCCGACACATGGGGGACCGGGTCACGCCGCACATGACGTCCTTCGTCAACCGCCGGCACCTGAGTCTGGAACCAGCAGCAGTTCTGCGAATCCATTGTTGTTGTCTGTCAATTCATCGCCCGACTGTTGGACCATTGAGGTTGTCGAACACAGCTCTGATTTTGGCCAACCGTTTTCGCAGGCTCGCAATGCGACTAACCCAGTTCGTCAACGTTTCCTTCGGATCGCCCAAAAGCTAGGCCGAAATCGTATTGCTCGGTCCAGAAGAACAGCACGGCGTCGAACCGCTCGCGCCGACCGAGCATGTTGCGTGCCGCGGTCTGTCCCTGGCGTTCGGCCACCACCCAGTGTTCGGCGCGGATGTGCTCGCCGGTGAGCCGGTCCGGCCAGCGTGCAATGTCGCCAGCCGCGAAGATGCCCGGCACGCTCGTCTCGAGGTATTCGTTGACGGTGATGCCGCAGTCAATGGCGAGGCCCGCCCGCTCCGCGAGTGCGATCATCGGCCGTACGCCGATGCCGATAATGACAAGATCAGCAGGTAGATACTCCCCACTCATCAGTTGAACTCCCTTCGAGTCTATAGAGATCGCTGTTGAGCCGAGATGGAACGTTACTCCGTGGCGTTCGTGGAGCCAGCGGATGAAGTTTCCGACGTTCGTTCCGAGGAGTTTCTCCATGGGAACGCTATCCGTCGCAACCACGTGCACCTCGATATTGCGAGCGCGCAGCGATGCTGCCACCTCGAGATCGATGAAACTCGCGCCGATCACCACTGCTCGCTCTGCAGTGAGTGCGCTGGCCATAAGTGCGCGGCCGTCGGCGAGCGAGTGCAGATAGTGCACGTGCTGGAGGTTCCTCCCCACCCCCCCCAGCCGCGCCGGCTCCCCGCCGGTGGCGAGCAGCAGCGCATCAAAGGCAACGTGACTGCCGTCCACGAGTCGCAGGTGCCGGCTCGATGTGTCGAGCGAGGCGACGGGCGCATCCAGCTTCAGGTCAATGCGATTTGCCTGATAGAACGCCAGTGGACGCAGCGGATTCGACTCTGCGGACGTGGTGCCTGCCAGGATACTTTTCGAGAGTTCGGGTCGATCACACGGTCTCGCTTCATCGGCGCTCAGCAGGGTGATAAGCCCGGAATAACCCTCGCGCCGAAGCGTCTCGGCGGCGGCGTTGCCTGCCGCGCCGCCGCCCACGATAGCGATAGATTGAGGCGTGCCGGCCACCTGCGGCAACTGTTTCTGTTCCGCAGGCACCAGCTTAACGTACCCGCTGCCGTCCTGCTGTTCGACGCGCCAGCTGGCAACCGAGTCAAGCGCCGGGGCGCAAAGCGCGTCATCGGTGCGCAGGCTGTAACAGGCTTGATGGCACGGGCAACGAACCGGGTCGTCAACCAGCATCCCATTGGCCAGTGGAGCGCCGTAGTGCGTACGATGAGTGCCAATCGCGAACATCTCGCCTGCGCGCCGCAGAAGCAATACCGGCTCGCCGTGTGCGTGCCCCGGCAGCATCTCGCCGTCGGTGACTTCTGAAAGCGCAATGCCCCTGGCGAGGTCGGGTCCGCTTAGTTTCTTCGCTGGTTCGTTCATTCGACTCTCCTGACGCCGACGATGGCGGGCAGGTCCCACCCGCCACTTCGCAGGACAGACGCGGCAGCGCGCCGCTATTCACGTCCTTCGACACCAACCCCCGTAGACATGCACCTTGGCCATCAGGCCAGCCTGAAACAAAGAACAGTGCGACACCGGCGATCGAAGGCAGAACCAGCGTGCCGATGCCCGAACCCCATCCTTGTGGGATTCCGGGGACGTAGCCAGATATTGACCGTAAACAGCTCGACGACGGTGAGTGATCTCCATGTGGGCCAGCGCAATCTTGCTGCCTGGCGGAGCGCCACCCTTGTGAAGAGGTCCACATATCCTGGTACTACCGCACAGAGCGCGCCGACGAGGCCACCGATCATGCTGCAAAGCGCGACGGTGGACCACGCGTCTCCTCGCGCGCCGGCCAGACGGATGACGTCGCAGACGAGGGAAAAAATCCAGAGACCGATGGAAAAGACAATCAGCATCGGATGGATGAGATGTTTGATGTTCGCGGTAGTACGCACGCGTATCTTCCGTTGATCGCTGGACAATTCGCGACAGGGCGAAACACGTTCCGGCATCTGATGCCCTGTCACAAACAGCGCCTGATGCGCCCGCTCTCGCTCATGCATGCCTCACGGGAGCGATCCCGGAATGCCCAATGCGTGCAGCGACGGGATTTCACATTCGTCAGCGGCTCAGCCGTATGGAAGCAGTCAATGCCGCTCAGCGATGCATCTTTTTCAGCGCGCCACCTTTGTGCATCGCGATGTGGTCGGTCTTGTCACTCCTGATCTCGTACTGCGGATCATCCGCGCTGGCGTGATGAGTGTGCCCCTTGTAAACGGTGTCTTTCGTATGCACCTTGACGATCTTGCCGCTGACATGACCGGCCTCCGAGTTCCAGGTCACGTGATCGTCAACCTTGAATCTTGTTGTCATGATGGAGTCCTCCATTCGGTGCTGAGTGCAGTGATGCTGCGGCGGATCGCGCAAACGTGTCACGCAATCAACAGCAAAGTCAGGTGCTCTCATGCATCTCAATATATATCATCTTGTGATATATTTTAAAGTAAGTTGCGCTACAGAGATTGACACGGAATCCGAACAGGTGGCTTCAGCTGATCGCTTGCGTGTTATTCCGGTTCGGCAGGCAGGGCCGGCAGCCAGCTGCTTTCCAGCGTCGCCTGCGGTCGGACGCCATGTATGTCCGGCTTCACGAAGTGGTGCCGTCATTGAATCAGCGTTGGGAGCAATGCCATGGACAAAGCAACGCATCCGCCGTCGGACGCCCGAATCACAGCAAGGCGCAAGAAGTTCGCGCCCGGACCACTCGCGGCGTTTAAGGCATTCAGCGACAGCGTTTTCGCCGACGGCGCACTGCTCACGACGATGAAGCAGTGCGCCGTGGTAGTTGCCCATGTCACTGAGTGCCCCTATTGCATACGCGGCCACACGGCGGGGGCCCTGAAAAAGCGGCGCGACCGGGCAGGAAATCATGGAGGCCATCTGAATTGCGGCCGAGATGCGTGCGGGCGCTGCGTATGCCCGTTCGGCGCTGGCGCTCGACACGACGGCGGCGAATCCGAATTCGAGTTCGGACGAGGGGCTCCATGCCCACGGTCATTGATCCACTGCAAGCCGAAATCGGCAGACTGGGACGCCACCAGGAGCGCGATGGTCGTCCGAATCAATGCTTCGCCAGCGCCGATGATTGATGCACAAATAGAGATGGATAATGCGAACCGTGATGTCGTGCTCGCCACACTGAATGCGTTGCTGGAGGCGGAGCGTGCAGGTGCGAAGGTGACCTCGCAGACGGCAGCCGAAATCAGTGATCCCGATCTCAGGCGACTTGTGGCCAGCATCCGACAGGACGAGGCACGCTGGTGCGTCATCCTGACCAAGGCACTTTTTGGCGTGGCAAGCTACACCTACCCGGAGAACCGGCGCGCTTTACAACAAGGCGATGGCTATCGCCGACCTGCCGCAACGCATGGCCTTCCTGAACCGGGGCCAGGGCTGGCTCGTTCACAAGCTCGAGGCCTGCTGCCGGCAATCCACGAAGAGCAACTCCACAACGCGCTGGCCGCCATGCTGGCCTCCCACCGGGACAATATCCGGCGTGTTGAAGTTCAGCTTGCCGCGACGCAGGCGCGTATGTCGTCGGGCGAAAAGTGACCAGGTGCTATCGATCAAAAGACCATCTACAACCGGCAAAACGGAGAACTTGATGCTTTGGGAAACGAAGCTGGCGCAATGGACTGCCGCCGTGCGTGCTCACGCAAATGTGCCCGCACGTGTCGCGCTGTGGGATGGAAAATCGTACGATTTTGGCAAATTCGAACGGCCTGCAATCACGTTACGCGTGAAGACGGTAGCGGCGATGCCACTGCTCCTGGACCCAAGCCTCGACAACCTCGGTGAAGCCTATGTCAAGGAAAAGATCGATGTCGAAGGTAATCTGGCCGACATCATCGATATTGGCTATCGGCTTGCCACGGCGTCAGTGGGATCGCCGGGAAAACTACAACGTGTGGCACGGCATTTTACCCACTCGAAAGCCTCGGACAAGAAATCGATCCAGTATCACTATGACGTCTCGAACGATTTCTATCAGCTCTGGCTGGACCCTCGCATGGTCTATTCCTGCGCCTACTTCGAACATGGCGACGAAGACCTCGCGACGGCCCAGCTAAAGAAGATCGACCATATCCTCACCAAGATCCGACTGCGGCCAGGCCAGACGCTGCTCGACATCGGCTGTGGCTGGGGGGGCTTGGTCATTCGGGCCGCGCAGAAATTCGGCGCGCGCTGCTTGGGTGTCACGCTGTCCCGGAACCAGTTCGACTTTGCTACCGAGCGTGTCAAGGCGGCTGGCCTGGTGGACAGTATTGAAATCCGCCTGCAGGACTATCGCGACCTCGTTGGCCAATATGACCGCATCACCAGCATCGGCATGTTCGAGCATGTCGGCCGTAGACAACTGCCGGAGTATTTTGCGCGCATGCGGAAGCTAATTGCCGATGACGGTTTCATCATGAACCACGGCATCACCTCAACAGATCCAGGCAGTGACGAGGTTTCGCATGGCAGCAAGTTCATCGACAAGTATGTGTTCCCGGACGGCGAACTCCCGCATATCAGCCTCGCAATGCAAGCGATGCAGGAAGGCGGACTGGAAGCGTTCGACGTTGAGAACTTGCGTCGCCACTACGCGCGGACGCTGCGGCTGTGGAGCTGTAACTATGAAGCCAAAGCGACAACGCTGCGCGCATTGGTGGGCGAAGAAAGGTACCGCATCTGGCGGATCTACCTGGCTGGCTGCGCATACGCCTTCGAAAACGATATTCTCAGCATTTACCAGATTGTTGGACGCAAGGCTGGGCGTCGGGCCAGCACGCTTCCGTGGTCTCGTCGCTATATCTACGGAGTAGACACTACACTATAGACTAAGGACCGCTTGGTTAATGCCGCACGCCATCATGACTCGGCCGCTGGTTCAGTTACCTCTTCGAGCAACTCACTCCGCCTCGCTTTTGCGGTGGCTCAGATGGCTATTACTGGTCGTTATTCTGACGGCTATAGCAATTGCTGCACAATTCGTTCAGATGGAGATCGAAAGCTCGCGGCTACAGGCGCGCTACTTGTCCGGGTTGGGACATGACATCCGCTCTACCGTAGCCAATGGACCCAGCAACAGCATTCACTTTCCCGTGAGCGGCCCGTACGACGTGCGTCTTGGCTATACATCATTGCCGGTCTTTGAGCAGCGCTTGCTGGAGCGCGGATTCTCCATCACTGCGCAGGCACGCGACTCTGCAGCGATGACGTCGGTGGCGGACCACGGTCTGTTCATGCCCTATGAGGAAAAGGATCAGGCTGGTCTTCGCCTCTTCGACAGAGCCGGTGCGACGCTATATGATCGGCGCTATCCAGCGCGGATCTATGACAGTTTCGACGCTGTTCCTGCATTGCTCGTCAATGCGCTGCTGTTCATCGAAGACCGCAACCTGCTAGATGCGGATCAGCCGAACCGGAATCCTGCGATCGACTGGGGCCGCTTCGGCCGCGCAGTGCTTGATCAGGGACTGCGGATCGTGGATAAGCACCAGTTGACGCCAGGCGGGAGCACGCTCGCCACCCAGCTCGAGAAATTCCGTCATTCGCCTGGCGGCCGTACTGCAACCGCTCCCGAGAAATTGCGCCAGATCGCGTCCGCGTCAGTGCGGGCCTATCTCGACGGCCCTCAAACGCTGCCGGCGCGCAGGAGGATCGTCGTCAGCTATCTGAACACGGTGCCGCTTGCCGCACAGCCCGGCGTTGGCGAAATCGCGGGCATCGGCGACGGCATGGCCACCTGGTATGGGCGCGACTTCGGCGAAGTCAACCGCCTGCTGGCGCTCCCCCTATCTGCTGACACGCTCGGCGCACAAGCGGTCGCGTTCAAGCAAGCGTTGTCGCTGATCGTCGCGCAGCGCGCGCCATCCTACTTTCTGCGTCAGAACAACGCCGCGCTCGAACGGCTGACGGACAGCCACATACGGCTCCTGACGATCAACGGGATCATCCCGGTGCAACTTCGCGACGCCGCGCTGGCGGTCCATCTCGAACTGAAGCAGGCGTCGCCGCTGCGCCCGGAAGCATCGTTCGTCACACAGAAGGCGGTCACCGCGTTGCGCGCGCATCTGCTTGACGTGCTTGGCGTGGCGAGGGTCTATGACCTCGATCGCCTTGACCTCTCCGCACATGCAACTCTCGACGACTCGGTGCAACAGGCGGTCAGCGAGAGGCTGGCGCGCGCCACCACCCCGAAGGGCGCGAACGCGGCAGGCTTGTATGGCTTCGAGATGCTACGCCCGAAGGACGATCCGTCCAGAATAGCCTTCAGCTTCACGCTGTTCGAGCGGCATGACGGCGCGAACCTCGTGCGCGTTCAGACCGACAGCGTGGACCAGCCGTTCGACATCAACCAAGGCGCCCGCCTGAATCTCGGCTCGACGGCCAAGCTGCGAACGCTGATCACATATCTGCAGATCGTCGCCGCCCTGCATACGCGCTACGCACCGATGAGCACGGTTCAACTGCGCAGTGTCCACCCCGACAAACTGGATCTACTGACCCGCTGGGCACTAGACTATCTGTCGCACACGCCGGATCGGTCGCTACGTGCGATGCTTGAGGCCGCCGTCGAACGCACGTATTCCGCGAGCACTGGTGAGACATTTTATACGGGCGGTGGCGCCCAGAGCTTCACGAATTTCGAAGCGACGGACAACGGCAGAATCTTAACGGTCCATCGAGCGTTCCAGCATTCTGTCAATCTGGTGTTCGTGCGGCTGATGCGCGACATCGTGCACTATGAGATGATTCAAACGGCGGGGCCGTCGTCGCAATGGCTCGACGATCCGGTGGCGCGCCGTACGTATCTAATGCGTTTTGCCGATATGGAGAGCGGTGTCTATGAGCATCGCTTCTATGCCAAGTACCGCGGGATGAGGCCGGACGACGCGCTCGCCGCCGTGCTGCACGACGTGCACAAGTCGCCGTCGACGATCGCGACGATATTGCGCAGTGTGGCGCGAAATGCACTCGAGCCATGGTTCGACGCGCAGATGCGCGCCGCGTTGAGGGGCACTCCAGCGGCATCGCTGGCTCCCGCAGATCTCGCGAGACTCTATAAGAAATACGGCATCGACAGATTCAGTCTGAACGATCGAGGCTATATCGCCAGGGTGCATCCACTCGAACTGTGGACGGTCAACTACCTTCGCGATCATCCCCATACGACGGAAAGCGAAGTGCAGACTGCCAGTCGCGAGGCACGAATCGCTTCGTACGCTTGGCTTTTCAAAACACGCTACCACGCCACCCAGGATCGCCGCATCAGGCACATGGTCGAATTGCAGGCGTATGCGGAGATTGGCAATGCTTGGCGTGCGCTCGGATACCCGTTTGCGACAATCACGCCGTCATATGCGACGGCGATCGGCGCATCGGGCGACCGGCCCGCCGCACTCGCTCAATTGATCGGGATCATTGCGAGCGGCGGCGCGAAGCTGCCGGCCCGGAGCCTCATCGCGCTCGACTTCGCACAGGGTACCCCTTATGAGACGCATCTCACGAGTTCGGCCGGCGCCGGGGAGGCAGTGTTGCTACCCGAGATCGTCGATTTGGTGCATAGATTGCTGCGCGACGTCGTCCTCGACGGCACCGCGAAACGGCTGGCGGACGGAATACCAATTGCGGGTGGGCGCGTGCTGGACGTATACGGAAAGACAGGCACCGGCGATCAGCGGTTCAACGTATTCGCTCGCGGCGGCAGGCTGATCGAATCGCGCAAGGTCAATCGAACCGCGACATTCGTCTTCGTCATCGGGGACCGGTTCTTCGGCGCTCTCACCGCCTATGTGCACGAACCATATGCGGCGCGCTACGACTTCACGAGTGCGATGTCGGTGCAGTTGCTGAAGTCGCTAGCGCCGGTGTTACAACCCTTGCTTGGTGCGGATGACCACGTCATCCGCAACGAAGACGGTCCCTTGTCTACTTTGAATTTGCAAGTGCGTGCACCATAGCTCGTACCCGGCGATTTCGACGCTGTCGGCAACACTGAGCGAGACCACAGCCGCGACTCACGAACTGGCTGGCATATTTGGACGTTGTGGTGATTGCCAAAAAGTTCCGTGGCGTGCGCGAATCACGGCTCTATGTACGATCGAAACGCTAGTCGTTCCACTCCGGTCAGACTCGTTGAGCGTCGATATGATGTCATTCGCATCATCGCCTCCTCGCGATCCGGTTCCTTGCTGGAAGCCACGAGCCGCAACGGGCTACGCCATAACTTTCCGCGGCTCCCATCCCCACCCCTCCCCATTATTCGGCCTGTTTTTCAGCCCGTTCGTCATGGATCCCGCAAGATGTATTCTCCAAACGGCGCTTCCATCTCGTCACAACATATCACGGTGTGATAGGTTTGCCACGGACCTTTGTGGTTGTGAAAACGAAGAAATCCATCTTGTTGACTGGAGTATTTCGACACCTATACTTCCCTCGGAGTGGTTATGCTTCGTTATCCACGGAATCTCGTCGGCTACCATGCAGCGTCCTGTTTCACGCGAGCCACCACGCGAAGATAAGCCCTGCCCTGCTATCACCGACATCATACCGGCGCCGCGCCTGGCATCACTACCGCGGCGCAGCAGGTCACACAAGGATCAGTACCGTGCAGCGGCAGCACTATTGGTCGTGCCAGCCGAGAGCGCGAGGAGCAGATACATGTCATCACCATTCACGCAATCTGCGGACTCACCTGTCCAATCGACTACCGGCTGGCGTGGCCTGGTAGCCGACTGGTCGTCCGACCAGCAGGCGTTTAAGGTGTCGTGGGGAAAGGCCATGATGTGGATCTTCCTGGTATCCGACACCTTTATCTTCAGTTGCTTCCTGATTGGCTACATGACGGTACGGATATCAACCACGGCGAACTGGCCCAATAATGCACATGTCTTCGCACTCCATATCGGCGGCGCCGAAGTGCCATTACTGCTGATCGCCATCATGACATTCGTTCTCGTCACCAGTAGCGGCACCATGGCCATCGCGGTCAATTTCGCCTATCGCCGTGAACGCGTGAAGTGTGCCATGTTCATGCTGATGACGGCTCTCCTTGGCATCACCTTCGTCTGCATGCAAGCATTCGAATGGACAGAGTTGATCGTCGGTGAGGGCGTGCGTCCATGGGGCAACCCAATGGGGGCGGCGCAATTCGGCGCGACCTTCTTCACGATCACCGGCTTCCACGGGTTGCATGTGACATGCGGGGTGATCTATCTGTCGACAGTGGCCATTCGCGTACTGCGCGGCCGATACGAGGGAGGCGGAAACTACCAGATCGTCGAAATTGCTGGCCTGTACTGGCATTTCGTCGATCTGGTCTGGATTTTCATCTTCGCCCTCTTCTATCTCTGGTAAGACCCATCCAGGGCTCATAGGCCGTGTCTTGGTCCGCCAACGCCCCAGCGGGTGCGGCCGTTCATCCTGTCGCCATTGCTCTGTCGCGCAAGCGTCCCCGCGGCAAGGTTGGAAACGCGTTGGTAGGCGGCGTGATTGTCCAGATTGGCAATGCCGAAATCGACCGCTCCGTCGAGCTGCGCAAGCACGTCGCCGATATTGCGCCAGGTAGCGAAGCCGCGCTTAAGGTTTTCCGCAATAGTGAACCACTCACCATGCTGCCCAACATCGGTTGACCAGCCCCCGGGAAACTCAAGCCATCGCGTATATCGATAGACAGTTCAAAGGGCGCCGCTTCCCATCAGACGCCCCAAAGGATGTCCGCTTGCTGCCGACGCGCCACACGCATCATGCCCGGAAATGGATATGCGCATTGAGACAAGGTGCCGCAAGCCTGCCTGTGCGCCATCGCGACACCTTGGACGGGGTCGCCGTCTTCCACGCGCGCAGCCAAGTCTGCGGAGATTGCGGCCTCGAGTTTGCCGATCGCTGCAGGTATCACGCCGCGTTCGCCAATGCGCCTCCCAACAATGCCCACCAGATATTGGGCGCGATCGCTTAGCATCGTGACATCCGGTGCCGCAGGAGAGTGGAGAGTGACCAACATTCGGATCCCTCCGAATCTCCGGGAATGCTCATCCACAATCAGACGCTGACTTACTCGGCGCCTGATTGCAGTGAAGCCTCTAGTGCTTGACCGCGGGCATTTCCGAGTCGGCCTTAACGGTGGCTGCAGGGGCGCTGGCCTTGTTGGCCGCCTTGGCATGGTGGTACTTCTTGTGAGCAGCAGATTGGGTAGCGTGCGCTGGGGTCGCGGGAGCGAGTGGGGCCGCGGGAGCAGGGACAGGTTTCGCGGCCGTTTCGGCCGCGATGACCGGCGCAGTCGTTACGCCGGCGAGAAGAGCTGCGAATAACGCGTGCGTGAGTTTCATGATAGGTTTCCTCAGCGAGAATCAGGGAGCAAAGCTGGATCATTCCAAACAGATCGATCCATATCTCAAATAACGCCTCATCAGCGCCAGCGTGGACATGCAAATTGTAAGAATTCGCACGCGTCCCCCGCCAACTGCACGAAAGGGCCAGCCCTGACCGAGCGGTCTGCCCATTGGCACACGCAGAGAATCACCTGAATCGAGGGAACATAATCCTGTTCAGTCCTGAATGCGGAAGGGGCACTAGAGTAGGATCTCGTCGACCTTGTTTCTTCCCCACGTGAATCCCGCCTGTTCTGCCTCGGCGATCGATGCGAACCGATGGTTCGCGTCGCGATGTCGCAGCATTGGCGCGTGCCCGCTCTTTGCCACATCAACCTGGATGGTCCATTGTGTTTTGGTCAGGTCGCAAGACCGGAAACAGCGGACAAGGATGTGATAGCCGCGGTACTGGATGTACTGCTCATGAAGTCGGTTCGACACGGCCACGTTCTTCGCCACATTGGCGTCGACGCATGCGGTCACCTCGTTCACTTCAACTGGTGGAGGCAGCATCGCAGTTCACCGATGCGCCGCCAGGCCGATGACATCGGTTCGCTCGTCCGCCTCGTTCTCCGCCAGTTCGGGAACCTCCGCCTCGGCCGGATCAATCGCGACAAGAATGCTGCACGACACCCTGTCGAGGAGCAAGCCGTGCCCCTGGCCTGCCCACCAGCGTGCCAGCAAGCCGCAACGCCGATGTCCCACGACAATCAGGTTGACATTCAATTCACGTGCCACCCGGGCGATCTGGTCGATCGGGCTGCCGGTCGCAAAATGGCCGATCGCTACCACACCGCGTGCCTTGAGCTTGCTCACACCCTCGCTCAGAATCTCTCTAGCGGATTGTTCTTCAACCAACGGTGCCTCCGCAGCCATGGCATCGAAACCACGGAGCCAGTAGGCGTTACCGAGCACCGCGAGCAGGTGGGTTTCCGCCTCAAGGTGCTGCGCCAGCTCGGCGCCATAGCGCAACGCTCTGCGCCCTTCACGCGTTGCGTCGTAACACAGCAAAATTCGAGAAAACAGTGTCATCGTTTATCCCCTTGCACTTAAGAGAGCCATGGTGGGCCTCGCGGACAATGACATGCGACGCCGCCGCATGCGACTGGTTTCACTCCGCGCCGCATCGAGCCACGCACCGACGGCCTCCCCCTACTTGCAGCGGCGGTCACGAGACGCATAGACCCTGCTGACTGAATTGAATCCTACCTAGTCTCGCCCCCGGATACCCAACGCCACCTCTCCTGCCATGCCCGCTATGCGACATCTCGAAAGAAACAAGGCGTCGACCTCAACCCGGCGGCTCCGGGAAGGCTACCATGTGCGCTGTGGCCGATTCGCCGTCCTGAACGAATTATATGTCACGTCATGATATATATCATGACCTTGTTCGTTGAACCATTGCCTGAGGGTCCTTATCGTTTGCCAAATCCTGGCGAACGCGCAACGCTAACACCCATGCAGCGGAGGTGGAGATTATTCGGCAGCCACTGCGCCGGCTGTCTCGCTTGTGTATTGGGTAGCACGGCGGCATCGCCAGTTCGGGGCGGCGTGACCCGGCGCGCTAGGCAATTCGAGCAAGGGAAGCCACCTACCCGAATCCCAGCGCATCCACTAGTACCGGGCTAGCACGCGGAGGAAACGGCGGCCATGTGGAATCCGTGCTTCGGACGGCCACCATCGCGATCGACGCATCGCCGCCTCAATGGCTCGAATTCGGACAAATTGGTTCGATCCGTCCCACGCGCGTATGTCACCGAGCCGGCATATCCGGATCGATCAGGAACCCCAAGCGACACGGCCTTTTTCCTTCAGTTGGGAACGACGTAGGCCGTGGGCAACATTGACTTTGATGTCCTCTGCGGCAAGTTTTCGTCGGACCGCACGGCAAGTAAAGCGTTCGATTCCAGAGCCTTACGCCAACTCGAACCTGCGTTGCCATGGAGAAGTCTATAGTCTTGATAACTTAGAGACCTTAAAAACCGATTCCAATGACTCCAGCTCCGTTCTGTGAAGTGCCGCCAGGTGCATCAGGCACCGCTCGCCTCGCTGACGCAGATGCACCTCCACTTGGCGATGGTCGAAATCGCTCTGGCAGCGTTTCACCAGGCCTGCCGCCTCACAACGCGACACCAATGCAACGACTCCGTTGGGGGCCGCTTGCAAGCGTTCCGCTAGTTCCCCGACCGTTGCCCAGTCGCGGCCCGGGAAGCCCTTGATGTGTAACAACAGCAGATACTGTAGACGCGTGATGCCCTCCGCTTGCGCGGCTTCTTCGGAGAATCGCAGGAAGCGACGCAGTTGATAGCGGAACTCGGAGAGGGCTTCGAAGCTCTGCTTCGTTACGGCATCACGTTTGGCAGTCGTCATGAGTACGAACGGATCCGTCGATCCGTCACGTGATATGTTATATCGCACTGTGACATAAGTTGAACGACGATAGAACAAGTATCCTGGCTTCAGTCTAATATTTTTCAGGCACGTCATAGCCGCTTGTAAATGTCTGCCCACCTTGGCATTGGCCCGCGCCAATGACTGCTCGCCCAGACGGATGTCTAGCCGCCGCTCGGCGAACTCCAGGCACAATCCGAAGGGCACTTCCCGCGAACTCGCCAGCGCAGGCTGGTCGGATCCGAACGGATAGCCGCATGGCGGCGTATCGAGTAGGCCCGAGCGCCCATTTTCGGTCTGATCTATCCGACAATCCAACTCGACGTCTTCCATTGCAGATATTAGCGCAGGCGCGGCTTAGTTCTCGGACGTCAACACGCTGGGGCAAGGCGCCATATGCATGGCGTCGTGGTGGTGATGGCGAACAAGAACGTGCGAATTGCGTGGGCTCTGCTCCGCCACGGCGATGCGTTCCATCCACCTGGCGACAGGACGGATGTGCGGGCATGAGTGCGTGCGTATTCGTTGAAAGCCAAATGCACTTCCGCAGGTTGCGCAGGCAAGCATGAGGTGATGGCAAAACTGGCCCGACCGGGATTGGGGAACGCGGTGGCGTATCAGGCGCTTCGAGTGCGCCTGGTATGCGAGAAATCGATCTGTAAATTCTATCAAGGACGGAATCTTTTCCTGGCTAAAGTTCGGATTCGTAGGAAACTCCTTAGCGAGCGTAATCGTATTTGCGTACTACGACACTATTCATCAAGAAATCAGGCTTGCGCCGCCTAGCTGTCCCCAAGGCCACTATTTCATGGGAGATCCCTGTCCATCAGCGTTGCTTCCTGGCGCGCTTCACATCTGCGGGGCTCTCATCTTCTCCTGATGCTCGATCCCGCATAAGGCATACTCTGGTGAAGTCACTGCGAAGTTGCAGCCTCTCCGCGGCGTCATCGTTATGACTCGCTCCATCGTACGATGTGCGCCACGGCACGTCGCGTTTAACGGCGGTTTAGACCGAATGCCGGCGAAGATCTCAAAATCAGCGTCCCGCATTTGGTCAAGGACTGGTAGCCATGCTCACGACTGTCACCGGCTCACTGCTGCTTGAGGCCAGCTACTTCGGCGGCAGCCACGAGGAGATCCGTTTTCCGTGTGAGGCCATCGAGATGGACCTCAATCTCGCCCGCCCGACGCTGGTGGTGCGCGGCATCGCGGCTCACCAAGTGGGCGCGCTAAAGTGGACGCCGGATCGGATTTCCTTCGAGGTTCCCGAGGTGGCTCAATTATGGACTTTCAAACTGCGGGGGCAATCCGCCGGCAACGGTCCGCGCGCGGTGCGCTTCGTGCTGGCTAGTGCCTTTCCCTTCTCAAATCCCCTCGGCGATCCCTGATCCGTTCCAATAGAATGCGCTCGTGGATATTGCTCTGCGCAGGCGTGCTTCCCGCCGGGCCTGCCTGCACCGACATGACACTAAAGACTTTCCGGCAGCTCGCCGCGGCTCCCAGCCAAGCACGCACCGCCCCCTCCAGACGGGGCCACGCCGAACACAGCCCCGCAACGCGCGGGAGACGCGGTGGTGCTACCGCTGCAGCGGCGACATCACCACGTCTCGCCCATCTTCATTGCATGTGCTGCCCGCCGTTGATGGCGATATTGGACCCGGTTACATACGCCGCGTCCTCCGAGCACAGATACGCAACCAGGGCCGCCACCTCCTCCGGTTTGCCGAGACGACCGACGGGAATCTGCGGCAGGATCTTTGTCTCCATGATCTCCTGCGGCACGGCGGTGACCATCTTGGTCGCCAGGTAACCAGGCGAAATGGTGTTGACCGTCACGCCCTTTCTTGCCACTTCCAGCGCCAGCGACTTGGTGAAGCCGTGCATGCCGGCCTTGGCGGCTGCGTAGTTGGTCTGGCCGAAGGCACCCTTGGAGCCATTGATGGACGCGATGTTAATAATGCGGCCCCAGCCGCGCTCTACCATGCCCTCGCACAGCGGCTTGGTGACGTTGAACACCGAGTCGAGATTGGTGCGGATGACGGCGTCCCAATTGACCTTGTCCATTTTCTTGAAGGCCATATCGCGGGTGATGCCTGCGTTGTTCACCAGAATGTCGACACGGCCCAGGTCGGCCAGGATCTGCGCCATGCAGGCCTGGCTCGCGCCGTAGTCGGCCACGTCCACCGAGTACGCGCACAGCTCCCGGCCGCCGACGGCCATGGCAGCAAGCCAGCCCGGCACGTTCGGGTTCCCTGGCGAGTGGGTCACGACCACGGTGTAACCCGCGTCGTGCAGCTTGATGCTGATGGCCTCTCCCAGGCCGCCCATGCCGCCTGTCACTACTGCGATTCGTTTTGTCATACTGCCTATCTCTCATCGTAAAGTTGATCGACCCCTGACACCCTTGGTGGTCCCGATTAATTTTCCTTCGGCTTTCGACCGTGCCAGCCTGCATGGGACAAGTTGAACGTCCTCAGCCACGGCTGACTACCCGTCGGTCTTTCCGAATTCTGCTTCTGTGTTATTGGCGCACGGTCCGCAAGCGCACCACTCCCGCCGGCCGGAAAGCTTCGAAGGGCATCTTGGCAGCGCCCGTACCTACCAACCGTCAGGTCCATCCGTGGCGTGACTCGCGGCGCCATGAACTGAACTGGGGGAGACGAGGTACTGGATCCTTCGACGATTGGCATACCGAACCGGGAGACCAATGATCTCTGGGAGACGGTGCTCGAGAAGGCCCCCACGGGGGGGACTGCCCGTCTTGTGCACGGTTTCGCTTGCCCAGCCGACTTGCGCAAGCGGATACCATCGCGCAGCGCCGTGACGGCCGGCGCGCAGTGGTTCTGCGTTATTACTTGGTCTAGCGCGGCATTTAAGCGGCAGCGCGCTTGGCGGCACCCGATGCAACCGCGTTCGCGGCATCAAAGTTGGTCTTGGCGACTTCGGCCGCTTGCTTGGCGACCTTTTGCACCGCGTCATAGGTACCGTTGGTCGCGGCAACCGCCGCTTGCAACACCGCAGTGGCCGCTTCCGATCCGGCCGGCGCGTTCTTGACGACATTGTCGACAAACGCTTGTACGTTGCTGCTGTATTGTTGGTATTGCGCTTCGACCACCTTCGCAAATTCCGCCTGCGTGCTCGATGCGATGTCATTCAGGTGGCGCGCATACCAAATCGCCTTGTCGGCTGCGGGCTGCGCGAGGCTGCCCGGCACAGCGACCACTTCCCGCAGATCCTTCCCGGCCAGCACGCCTTGGATGCGGTCCTGGCTCTCGGCAAGCGTCAACTTGGCTGCCTGCAGGTTCAGTTCGGCCAGTTTCTGGAAACCCTCGAAGGCCGTGTTCGTCAGTGCGAACAGGTTGGCGAGATTCGCTTTGTGGGCGATGGCAAACTGATCGGGCGCAAAAAAAGACATGCATGCTCTCCTGTTAGATCGACCCGTGCGTGCCTGACGGGTGCCTGACAATATGTGATGTCGCGGATACAAGGTCGAAATGGGGTTCACTGATGGGCAATGCTGCCGCTTGCGCGCTGCACCATCCGAGTGCAGATTCTAGAGGAAAGCCTCTAATTTGAGCGTTTGCATTGCTAGGGGAATACCCCCAATAAGCCTTGCTCAACGACTGGCCTTGTGCAGCTATCTAGACTTCACTCGTCTCCACAAGCGTGCGAAGGCCACACCCACGCAACTTTTGTGGGATGACGCGACGCCAGTTAGCGCCGGCGCAGGCTATTCCCGGGGCCACGCCGCGGATCGCTCATTCAGCGCTGGCGCGATCAAAGACGACCTCCCCTTTGGCTGCTTACCTGACGTCCTCGCATAGAACCTCACGCACGGTGTCGACGCCAACGACCGATCTCGCCGTATCGTTCGCGGCATCGGCAGCCAGCCCGCCGCGCTTCGAGGACGTGGGCGGTGCTGCCGAAATCACGGCGCCGATCCACTTCACGTTCAATGGTGTATCGCGATCAGATGCGGTTCGTCGTTGTGGTTGGTCCACACCACACGCGTGCCGCCGGAAACGACAGTTTCTTCGGCGAGAATGCAAAGTTGCGGATATCGGACAACCGTAGGTTGGCGTACGAGTATCGCCGCATGAACAGTCGGCTGCGTCGCCCTTTTCAGGAGACAAATCGTGACGAATCGCAGCCTGCTCCGCTGGAAAGCGGCCGCCCATTATCTGGGCACTGGGCTGTCCGGGTGGACTGCAGCATCAGTGATCACGCCATTGACGTTGCATGCCGAGCAAGAGGAAACCAGAGTGACTTTTAATATCCGTGGCGCACGCCTGAAAGACCATGCCCGTCCCTGCGCCGCACAACCAGTTGGCGATTGGGTTACAGATTTTTACAGCGGACGCGTCAAAGCTGCTCCCCTGCGCCGGTACTGTCACTGCCGCTTAGCACAGAGGAAAAAATGAAACGAACTGCAATCATTGGAGCATTTGGCGGTGCGCTGCTCGGCGTCAGCGCTATTGCGCAAGCGCATGTGAACGTCGATATCGGCAACGGGGTTCCGGGGGTCGTCTACGATTTATGTGGCCCCGCCCGTGTGTGTTGCACCGCAGCCCCGTCTACGTTCCCCGCCCGGTGGTCGTGGCTCCTGCGCCCGTTTACGCCCCTTACTGGCGGGGACGCGATGATGACGATGACCAGGGGGAGAGGCGATGGCACAGACGTGGCCACGGAGAGCATGGCCGGCACGGACACGAAGCCTAGAGGCGGGTGCCGACTGCAAGATAAGGACGGAGCGGCGCCAACGAGAGAGATGGCGGGAGGAGGAGATTGGCGTTTTTCTGCAACATCCGCTGCGGCTTCCCTAGCGGCACCGCGCGGCGCATAGGCATCTTGCGATGCTGCGCACTGGCGTGATCGTCACACTACAGTTCGCCTAAACTCCGTAGCCCGCACATCTCGGAATTTGGTGTTTCCTTACCCGCTGCTAACTTGCCTTTTAGTTAAGCGTTTGCTGCGTTGCATGGCTAGAATCATGCAGTTGTACAACGTCTCAAATGATTTCTCCCTTCCGTATGAGCATTACCGACACCACGCTTGGCTCGATCCTGGCCGACCTGCGCATCACCTCGCGCTCGCTGACGACGGCCGAATACTCGTACCTTGCCCAGCTTCGACTGCAAATTGTGACGGGGGACACGGATCTCTGGACTACGCTCGAGAGCGCTGGGGTACCGTGCTGTGAGCGGCGGTTGTCGCCGGAGGTGATGTTGGCGTTGACGGCTCTTGGGCAGTTGCCGATGCATTGATGTTTGGATTTCCTGGTAGGATGCTTTCGCCGCTGGCACAGGCGTTGCCGCAACGGGTACGTCCCCAGTGGAGCTGGCTCCAATGTCGGTACGCCAGCGTGACGTCATATCGCTTAGCGCCGCTTAGGCCGGATCGATCGCGACAAGAATGCTGCACGACACCCTGTCGAGGAGTAATCCATGGCCTTGGCCTGCTCACCAGCGCGCCAGCAAGCCGCACCGCCGATGTCCCACTACAATCAGGTCGACATTCAACTCACGTGCCACCCGGGCGATCTGGTCGATCGGGCTGCCGGTCGCAAAATGGCCCGATCGCTGCCACACGGCGTGCTTTGAGCTTGCTCACGCCCTCGCTCGGAATCTCTCTAGCGGACTGTTCTTCAACCAAGGGCGCTTCCGCAGCCATGGCCTCGAAACCACGGATCCAGTAGGCGTTCCCGAGCACCGCGAGCAAGTGGGTTTCCGCCTGAAGGTGGTGCACTAACTCGGCGCCATAGCGCAATGCTCTGCGCCCTTCACGCGTTGCGTCATAACACAGCAGAATTCGAGAAAACAGTGCCATCGTTTATCCCCCTGCCTTGAGAGAGCCATGGTGGGCTTCGCCGACAATGGCATGCGACGCCCGCCTGCGCCGCATGCGACGGGCTTCCGCACCGCATCGAGCCACGTACCGACGGCCTCCGCCAACTTGCAGAGGCGGCTTTGCGCTGGCGCAAGTGGCTCTCCGTCGCTGCACATCAGGCTAGCTAAAAATCCCCAAAGGCCGGAAGGCGCCCGTCTGGCGCAGATGCATCTGTCGTTGTTCCCGCGCGCTCAACACCATACGGCGCATCTGTCCATTTCGGGGATGCCCGCAGCTTCAGGCTGAAACAGAATCCGCTGCACTTGCAACTCCAGCAAGATATCCGGTGCCGGACTGCAAGGCGCGAGATCGCCTTCTCGACTGCCCAGCAACGCCAATGCGGCTGGCGAGAAGATGCATATCCGGCCAAGGGAATGATCCGTTTCCTCCGGATAGACGAGGGTCCAGATCATCTTCTGGCGCCGGGTTAGATCAATACAGACAAACCTGGTGAACATGGTAACGACATCCGCTGGCATGTGACCGACAGGAAGGATCTCGGCCCTCCGCAAGAATCGGGACAAGGCGGCGCCATAGTGCGGGCGCGCGATCGCTCGACTGGCACGTGTCCTGAGCCGGGCTGCGTCCAGGTCAGTGAGAAGGGGTATCTTAGTCATAGGCAACTCCAGAGAAATTCCCACTTACCACAATGACGATCGATGCGGAGGGGGCCATACGGCTCAGCACCCGTCCGCATGTTGCTCCATGCTGAGCTAAACGAAGGGCAGACCGTGCGGTGTCCGGGACGCGTGCGATCCACGTTGTTCGACGAAGGAACAATACACTCGAATCCTGATGAATGCATCGGCCATGATATCTTGGTGGCGTTGATTCGGTTCTACGCTCCGGAAGGGAGCCGGACGATTATCCCTCGCCGCCACCAAGCCGCTAGGCCATGCGGGCTTGACGAGAACCGCCTGCGCGGCAACTACCGATATCACGCCTGCTTCACTCCCAACCCGGCGTGCGAAGCTGTGACCCGTTGGTGGTCGCGCTTGTCCTCTGTCACGCCGCGCTCATTGCTCACGAACAGCGCGTCGGTCTCTTGCGCCCGTTCCTCCGCGCCATGGCCGGCGGGCATCCAGCCGACGCTACCGCCTGCGCGCCATGCGCAAGCCGTGGCGACACCCCATGTGTAGTCGAGCAACTTACGATCGCCTTGCATCATTGTCGGCGGAAGGATTGCGGACACGCGTGGATCTTGCGCTAAAACAAATCGCGTCCCACCTGACGCCGAGCGTAACGCTTTGCGGTAGCGATCACGCCGCCTGTGGCAAATGTTCATTGCATCGAGCTCACCCGTCCTCTCATCGAATGGCAACGCCTGCGGCGGGGGCGACGAGCCGATCCCGGCAGAGTCGTCTCTATGACCGAACGGCGGCACACTGCCGCGCCAGGAACGGAGCGGGTCTTCACCCTATCGCACTGCCGGAGGCCTTGGGGCCGACGGTGCCGTCCTGGTTGCGGGCGAACTCGTGGACCACAATGCCCGTATTGGGCGGCAAGGGCTTGAGCCAGGCCTTGTGGCTGAGCGCTGCGAGCATGTCCTCGTAGCCGGCCTGCCAGCGCCGCTCGATCGTGTTTGCTGAGAAATCGATGTCCCTGGCAGGTTGCGGCGGGTCGTCTGCCGGGGCTACAAGGTGCACGATGTTGATGGTACGGCCGGTGCCTTGGGCGATCAGGCGCTGAAACTCCGGGTCCGCCTTCGCTGCAGGCGGCAGCTGTTCGGCGAGCGCCCGCACCGCGTGGCGCAGGTCGTGAATGGTCTTGTGCGTTCTGATCCAACGCTTGGTACGGCTGGCGTATTGAATCTCCTTGAGACGCGCGGCCGCTGCCAGGATGGTGCTGGGGACGGCGCCGGTCGCATTCCATAGGTCGACGGCAAAACAGACCTTGGTCTGGTGCGTGGTGTCGTCGACCACATACTCGAGCGGCGTATTCGAGTACACGCCGCCATCCCAGTACTCAGCCCTGTCGATCGGCACCGGTGGGAAGCCAGGGGGCAAAGCGCCGCTGGCCATGATGTGCTCGGCGCTCAGCACCTGCGCGGCACTGTCGAAATAGTGCAACTCGCCGCTCGCCACGTCGACCGCGCCGATGCTAAGCCGGGTAGGGCCATGCCGCAGGAGTTCGAAATCAACCAGGCGCGCAAGTGTCCGACGCAACGGGGCAGTATCGTAAAAGCTGACGCCCGCCTGATTCCAATTCAACGCGAACGGGATCTCCCACGGTGCCTTGAGTGCAAAAAATCCCGGCACGCCCGCCACCAGGCTGCTCGCCATGCCCCAGAGCGATGCGGCCGCCTGCAACTGGGGCGGCAGGCGAGGCGCGGAACCGGCCACGAGGTGCCAGAAGGTACGCAATTGCGTCAGTCGGCGCTCCGGCGGATTGCCGGCGATGAGCGCGCCATTGATGGCACCAATCGACGTGCCAACGATCCACCGGGGCAACACCCCGGCTTCCTCCATCGCCTGGTAGGTGCCTGCCTGGTAGGCACCGAGGGCGCCGCCACCCTGCAGGACCAACACGTGGAGCGGAGACGGGGGCAGGCCAGCGGATGGCGCATCGACCGTAGCTGCAGACGTTAGATTGACCATATATGTCGACTAAAAGATGACCACCACCCCCATCGTCCGCCCGCACACGGCCGGCCGGCCGGCGGGACAATACGATAGGACCATGTTCGACAAGAAGCGGAAAACTGTTCAATAGAAGACCGGCACCAACAATCGTGCCAGTTCCAGCACGAAACGCGCTTGACATGCAACGCCCCCATGCGTTGTAGGCGTGCGCCCGATAGCTGATGGTCCCCGTTGCCGCCACGGAGAATCCCGGTCCGACGATACAAATGGTCGGACGGACTGCTCGTCTTTGACGATGAAGCAAGTGCGCCGTCATGACAAGGCAATCGCCCTACGGAACCGTCATGTTGCTGGATTGATCGCCCGCAGCAGAGCAAAAATGCGCCAACATAGCCCCTGTTCGATACCCAGGCGAGGTGCGCCTCGTCTTGGCATCTCGAACCGCGCCGTGGCGGGGACGCAACCACCCGGCTAAGCAGAGAGGCGACCCGTCTGGTCCCCATGCGGGAGCCGGCCTCCTCCCCCGCATTGGCGTTTCAGTGTGAGCCTGCTCCTTGCCAGCCATCAGTGGCGGATCGCCCAGCACCGAAGGCAGGCGGGCGGCGACGCCGACAGGACGGCTTGCCCGCCGCACCACGTTGGGAGCCCGGGCAATACGGCGCACGCCTACCGTTACGTCCTGGCAGTGCGCGACGCCTGCTCGGTGACCTGCTTAGCCGCCTTCGACGCCGCGGTGCTCGCCCTGTTGAAATTGCTCTCGGCGACTTCCACTGCTTGTTTCGCAGTCTGGTACATGCTTTCACACAGGTTGTTGGTGGCAGTGATCACCGAGGTCAGTGCGCTCACGGCGCCTTCGGAACCCGGCGGTGCGCCGTTCGCCAGGTTGTCGATAATCCCTTGCATCCTGCGGTTGTGCGCTTGGTATTGCGCCTCTGCGATCTTGGCAAATTCGGCCTGGGCGGCCGACCCGATGTCGTACAGATGACGGCTGTACGACTGTACCTGCTCACCGAGCTGTTGCATCCGACTGACTTGGAGCACGAGTAGCTCTTGCGGGCTTTTGGCCACTAATGCTTTTTGCGTGTTTGCCTGGGTGTCCGTCAGCGTCGACTTCATTACCTGCAAATTCAACTCGACCAGCTTCTCAAAGCCTGCGAAGGCGTGGTTCGCCAATCCGAACAGGACGGCGAGGTTGGCTTGTTGAGCGGCTGCAATTTGCTCGGGGGGAAACGGATTCATGTGAATCTCCTGAAATTTCAACCCGACGCGTGTCCGGGGATACCGGACGTCTATGGTCGTGCGACAGGTTGGATTGATGGACTAGGACGGGCATCACCTAGGCAATGCAAACTCGCGCGGATTGCAGGCGCTTAGGCACCCACCAGCAATAGCACTCAAGTGAACCACTGGCTTGCCGCGTCATCATGAGGGGCGCTTGCGCCTTCGGGCTTCAGCGGATGCGCGCCATGGCGTTGAGGACGGCGTTACCTCTGGCCGTGATACGAGGACGTCGGTGACCACAGACGAACTCCTCCAGGTTGACAAGCTGCTGCTCGAGGAGGGTGTCAAGATCCGCGCGATCCAGTTCGGTGTGAAGTGGGGCATCCTTGATCAGCATAAGGGTTGCCACTTCATGTGGACTCAGCATATTTGTCTCCTAGGATCAAAATGTCAATTCTGCTGGGAAGTGCCAGTGACAGTCGTAACTAGCGTTCAGGAGGTTTGCGTCGCGCGCCTTTCGATCGTGGCTGGGAGCATGCTGGCGCCGGACAACACGCGCTGAAGTGCCCCAGGCCGCTTGATCAGGTCTTTCAGCGTGTACGAATCCAGAACGGCAAGGTAGGCAGCCAGCGCCGAAGCCAGGATATGGCGCAAGCCGCAAGCATTGGTGATGATGCACTGGTTCCCTTCCGGCGCGAAGCATTCGACCAGCCGGAAATCTGGCTCGGTGGCGCGGACCACCTTGCCGAGATTGATTTGCTGCGGTGCCATACCAAGCGCAATGCCGCCAGATCGTCCTCGCACGGTCGTGAGAAATCCGAGATGGCCCAGGTGCGCCACAATCTTTGTCAGATGATTCCTGGGGATGCCGAAAGTTTCGGCAATGCACTGTACCGTCACCAATTCATCCGGGTGCACGGCAACATAGAGAAGCACGCGAAGGCTGTAGTCAGTGTACTCAGTCAGTCTCATCTGCGGCTCCACGGGCTTGTCGTCACGTCTGCAAGGCCTCGGCTGCAATATGCGTTTGCCAATCTGGCAGCCACGGCATAACATGCATCTAGAGTACTCGTTTTCTGAGGCGTTTCACAACTTGTTTCACTGCGTCCTTTACGGTTTTTCCCCTATTGCCAGTGGGCACTGGAAGCCAGGATGGAATTTCTAGCACTTCGTCGATGATAGAGAAACGGATACGGAGCAAGCGATGGATAGTCCCTTGAGTCTCTCGCGTTGGAAATTTGAGCGCTGGTTCGCCCAAATGTATTTTGGCGACATCGGGTACTGTGTCGCGCGCGCTCGGAACGGGCAGTACTCGATCAGCGAGCGGCCCACGCTTGGGGGAGCCTGGCAGGCACCGTGACAGAGGTCCCCGTCGAATGGACGTTCAGTATTCCCGCAAGCGGTCGCCTCGACTATCAATTCAATTGGTTGTACGGCATCCAGATTACCGCCGAACTGGCACGTAGGCTGCTGCACGAACCGCGATTGATCGAGATTGCAGAGCGATACGGCTATGTGCACCGCAAGGAACTCTGACCAGACTCTCCGTCAACCCGACTGACCGAGCACTGCGCCGCCGGTGACATCAATCCTTCGCTTCGCGGTTTCAGACCGCATGAGACAGCGATCACCCTGACAGGATCCGAGACGGGTGGCGCAGACGCTGGGAAGCCGCAGAACCTCGTCGCCAGGCGGCGGTGTCATTGCCGCGCCTTACTTCCCGCGGGGCTGGCACGCATCCCCCCGGAGCTCGCTGCGAACCGGTGGTGGTGTTGGTCTGCACGCTTTTGCGCGAGATCTAGTGGCGCACCACATCGGTTCGTGACTGCAAGTGATCGCAGCCAACGTCGCATCGCCGGACGAATCCGCTGTCTATAGTGGAAATTCGCCACGTAACCGTTTGAGGAATTGCGATGACCGAGACTGCGGTAGAACCTTTCGACAAACCGCAATTGGTGGCGAATGCCATCGATTCCCCCACTGGCCCCGATTGTCCGCCGGCGCCCGCCGACGGCTCGCTCAACGCGCCAGTCGAGCGCGTCGATCGACTCATGCATGCGGCGCTGGCTCAGGTCACGCGCGGCGTCTCGCCTGTCGCGTTGGGCCTGGCATGGCTGGACTGGGGGTGGCATCTGGCCAGTTCACCTGGCAAGCAGGTGGCGCTGGCACAACAGATGATGCAACCATGGCGGGACCAGTCGCCAGACATGCCTACTCCTCGCACGGAAATCGGCGACCCGCGCTTTGCCGATCCGGACTGGGAGCGGTGGCCGTATGGCCTTCTGCGTAACATGTTTCTGCATACAGAGGCCTGCTGGCAAGCCGCCACCACCGGTCTGCGTGGGGTTTCTCCACATCATGAGCAGGTGATCAGTTTTGCCGCTCGGCAATGGACGGACTTGCTCTCGCCGAGCAACAGCTGGTGGCTGAACCCTGAGGTACTGCGGGTGACGTTAGCGACGGGCGGAAGAAACTTTCTCGCCGGCGGAGCGCATTGGCTGGAGCATCAGCAGGAGATCTGGTCTGGGTACGTTCCCGGCGCTTCGCGTCGGCGTTGTGCCCCGTCTTGTGTCGGCCAGAATGTTGCAATCACGCCCGGCAAGGTGGTCTATCGCAATGCCTTGATGGAGTTGATCCAATACGCGCCGCAAACACCAGCGGTCTGGCAGGAGCCGGTGCTGGTCGTGCCCTCCTGGATCCTGAAGTATTACATCCTGGATCTGTCGCCACACAACTCGCTCGTGCATTATCTGGTGGAACGCGGGCACACCGTCTTCATGATTTCCTGGAAGAATCCGCGTGAGGAGGCACGCGACCTGGGTCTGAACGACTACCTTGAGTCTGGCCTGTTCGAGGCGCTCGCACAGGTGCGTCACATTGCCGGCCCGAGCCCGGTCCATGCCGCCGGCTATTGCCTCGGCGGCACGTTGCTGGCGATCGGTGCCGCTGCGCTCGAACGCGACGCCCAGCCCGAGCCGGCCCCGCTCCTATCCGTCACGTTGTTCGCGGCACAGACGGACTTCAGCGAGCCGGGCGAACTTGGCCTGTTCATCGATGCGAGCGAGCTCGGCTATCTCGATGCCTTGATGTGGGAACAAGGCTATCTGGATGGCGCACAGATGGCTGGCGCCTTCCAGTTGCTTCATTCGCGCGATCTGGTCTGGTCTCGACTGATGCGCGAGTACTTACTGGGCGAGCACCCTGAGCCGACCGATCTGATGGCGTGGAACGCCGACACCACGCGCCTACCCTACCGCATGCATAGCGAAAATCTGCATCATCTGTACCTGCGTAACGATCTGGCCGAGGGCCGGTATTGCGTCCAGGGCCGGCCGGTGGCTCTGGCCGATCTCAAGTTGCCCGCGTTTGTCGTCGGCACCGAACGCGACCATGTGTCGCCATGGCGATCCGTCTATAAGCTTCACCTGCTGACCAGCACCGAGATCACCTTCCTGCTTACGTCGGGCGGGCACAATGCGGGCATCATCTCGGAACCAGGTCATGCCGGGCGGCACTATCGTTTCGGCACGCGGACAAAGGACGGTCCCTATCTCAGTCCGAACGAATGGTTCGCCCGCACACCGGTATGCGAAGGTTCATGGTGGCCGCGCTGGCAACAATGGCTCGCCGACCGTTCCAGCGAGAAGACGGCGCCGCCCGCCTTGGGTGCGGGTACCGTACTGGCCGAGGCCCCCGGATCCTATGTACTCGAACCCTGAGCGCGCGCCGGAGGCGCATCCGAATCGAGCGCCTCGGAATGCCACCGGCGCGGTCGCAACATTCGCGGACACGTTCCCTGGCAAATTTGGCTTCTGCCGCGGCGACGATTTCGTAGCTTGTTGGAGCTCCCCGTATCGGGCTTCGGAAGGGTCGGTTGCACTGATGACCACCCGTGGAGGACGCGGTGGGTACGTAATTTCTAATGGCCTGAGCGACATACCGACGCATGCTCGAGGCCTCTCCGCTGGCTGCTCCCCCCACCATGAAACCTCTCTTCCACCACGCCCATCAATCCCACCACGGTATGCGCTACTACCTGCTGCTCGCTGCGTGCCTGATCGTCCTGGGCCTGTTGTACCTGCTCTGGTCGCGCTGAAGTCGGTTGGACCCATGGCGACGTGGCCTGGTGGGCGCGATCATCCGATGCAAGCTGGGCGAGGCCATCGTGTTCTCGTTCGCGGGTAGTCCATGCTCTTGGCCCAACGACCGGAGAGGCACGGGGTCATCGACCTCTCATGCCTCTCCGGTGGTACCGCTGAGCCACCAACACCCCCCGCCAATCCAGATCCGCAGATTGCAGCACCTCACAATCTGGAATTCGAAGGCATCTCAAACAGATCCCGCCGGTAAAGCAAAGCCTGTCCGCTAGCCAACTGCAATAGGCCGATTTGCATTTCGAAGACATCCTGCGGCCTGTTCACTGCCAGCATCATCTTCGCGCAGTAACTGGAACCAGATAGCGACGAACTGATCAATTGAAGATTCAATTCAACCAGCTTATCAAAACCTGCAAAGGCCCGCTCCATGAGACCCAGCATGTTTGTCATTCCATGCAGGGCTTCAAGATTCGCTTGTTGCCCTGCAGAAATTTGTGTATGTCCAAAGAATTCATGATGACACTCCTGCAAGCATGCACAACACCGCTCGTTCGCACCGCCATGCGTTCGCGGCAAGACGTTGCCGCCTAGTCAGGCCTCCACTTGCTGGCCGTCGCGTTGGGAAGGCCTCCGCTGCAATGCGCGGTTGTCAATCCGACTGGCGCAGCATAACATGTATCTACGATACTGTTTTTTTGGCGTTTCACAGATTGCCTCCTCGAGTCTTTTGCGTTGTTGCCAGCAGGCGCGACGAAGCGCTGAATGGTGCATTGACAAGGTGACTATGGATGCCACCCGATTTCCAATGCTCCGCCGATCGCAGTTCCGGGACTTATCAGGCTCAATATCAGATGACCTGGTCCCATCTGGATCTTCGATTCGTCTGGCGGTTAATCGCTTGGCGCTGGATAGGCCAGCCTCGAGGAGGACATGCGCCGCGCTGCGCTGGTTAACTGAGCAGCCTCAACGTGGCCCTGCCCGACGATGTGGAAGACGCGCTCTCCCGCATTGAGCAAATAATCCGCAATGATTCGCCGGTGGCAACGCCACCACACGGCTTCCGCGCACATGATCACGCAGCGCCGCTTGCGCCCAAGCTCGCGAAGACGTATCAGGCCCTGTTGAAACGGTTCCGTCATTGCGTAGTCGGCGTAGTTGTGAAAACTATCATTGATCCAGAAGGCGTTCACATCGGTTGCGATGTCGCGTTGCTTTCCTCGCAGCCCTCCGAGCTCAATCATATGCACGTAATCCATTCGAAATCCGGACAACGTAGCAGGTAGCGTCTCCTGGTTGAATTGCGGGTTGGTGCGCGATCAGGGAACCGTTCTGACGTCGACGACAACGTCGACATCGGCGGCCGCGAGCAGGCCGACGAACTCAGTGACAGGCCGCGTTGAGTGGCCGATAGTAAAAAACGGCAAGCCGTCGGTGTCGTCGCGCTGCATATGCATGGAATCGCGGCTCTATCGGCGCTCGCCTCCCTTCGCGGCGGCAAGTTCGGCCTTGAGCGAACGCACCTCCTCGAAGCGCTTGGTCACGTCTCGCATGATCGCCGCCAGCCCTGCGATCTCGCCTTGGGCGTCTTTCAACGCGACAATCGAAAATTCCAGTGAAACGCGCTGACCATTCTTTCGAATTCCCGGGACCGACAGAAGATCTCCGGCACCGTAGTGACTGTCACCGGTGTCCATGACATGTCGGAATCCACGCCAATGACGTTCTCGCAGTCCCTCCGGGATAATGATGTCCAACGACCGCCCGACTGCCTCGCTGGCGGTGTAGCCAAAGATGCGCTCTGCCCCAGCGTTCCACAAGCAGATCACGCCCTCCCTGTCCGTCGCGATAATCGCGTCAGATGCATCGGTGACAATCGATCGGGCCAGCGTATCAGCAATGTTCATCGCAAATCTCCAGTACATCGTGCATCGAATCGCAAGCGCTGGCGAGGATAGCGACGCCGTTCCGTGGTTTCTCGAGCGCGTTTTGCCGATGTAGGTCGGACAGGCCAAGGGGCCCCGTTTGCAGTTGGCGCCGCCCCGGTTTGAGCACAATCTAGCCTGATCGCTCCAGCGAAGCTGCCGGGACAGGCCAGCATGCAAGTACAGCTCAAGCGCCGGTACCCTGCAACAGGCATGGCCGCCTAGAGGGGCTCAGTGCCGTCGACAGGGTCACTCGACTACTGCTTGCACTCCGGGGCCCCGCTCTTCTGTTTCAGGTAAGCAATCAGATCGGCACGCTCTTGATCATCTTTCACTCCAGCATACCCCATACTGGTACCCGGGACCACCTTCAGAGGATCGGCCAGAAAACGATCCAGGGTACGCTCATTCCACACCAGTTTCGACTGCTTCATGGCATCGGAGTATGCGAAGCCGGGTTCGCTTCCTGCACGTCGCCCAAGGAGACCACAATGCTTGGGACCTGTGCGGTCATAGGAGAACGCGTGGCAGGCCAGACAGCGGTCATAGATTGCTGCGCCAGCGGCCGGGTTGCCGTGCAAGACGCCGCCGCCTGGGGCGGCCGCCACGGCCAAGCCCGTGACAAGGCCGCAAATCGCGATTAGGCTTCTGTACATTTACGAGACAAACGCCGACGGCACCGGCGTGTCGCCCAATACATGACGTAGTACGGCCCAATGCATGGCCTCATCGCCAAGGATACTGGCGGCGGCCTTGGCGAGGTCACGGTCGTGAAAGATCGGTACTGCGCCAAGATAGGCGCTCACCGCGCCCTTCTCCAGGGAGGCCGCGAAGCGGAGGACATCGTTCTGTGTCTTGAGCGTGTCGGTCGGGAACGTATACTTGTCCTTCGCGGAAACTGGCTTGCCGCCCAGCTTTGCTATGGTCTGAGAGAGTACGGTCGCATGCTCCTTATGGTGGCCTTGAAACGTCACAGCGACATCAAGTATCGGCTTTTTCAGTAATCCGCTTTGCGCCCCGACCTGGTAAGCTGCGATGGCTTCAAATTCTGCACCGAGCGCAGTATTTAGAACGCGGACGTCGTTCTCAAGTGAACCTTCTGCCGCGGCTGCAAGCGCTTCCCTGCCTGACAGCAGCGCGATCGCTGCGCCTGACAGTAAGAGGCCGGACTGGCCCAGAAACGATCGACGCGTTCCTTGCACATAAGGGGGGGTCCAACGCTGAATCGATGACATGGCTGCCTCCTTGACAGGTGTCTTGTCTAGCTTCACAACTACACGCGCTACCACTGCACGCGGGCCAAAACGGCTTCCACGATGCGGTTGCAGCGCTCTCCTGCAAATGAAAATGCATCCTCAAGCGCGACATCCATTTCCGCGGACAGTGCTTCGCGCAAGAGACTGCGCGCTCTGAAGAAACGGGTACGCACTGTGGTCTCGGGAATGTTCAGACATTGGGCAACCTCTTCGACGCTAAGCTCATCAAGTGCTCGCAACACGAACACGACACGGAATGCCTCCGGCAATTGGTCGATCTTCGCCTCAATCAGGCGCCGGCACTCAGCACGCATAGCGGCGTGCTCCGGCCGTTCCACAGAAGTGTCGTTCATCAGTTCTCCGCTCCTGCAATCTCCTGGCCCAACATCGCTCGCAATCGAAATCACCGAAGCGCTGCGCCGACGCTTGCGGATGCGGCCGAGCGCTTCGTTGACCACAATACGGGTCAGCCAGGTCGATAGCTTCGCGTCACTGCGGAAGCCCGCCATACCACGGTAGGCCAGCAAATAGGCATCCTGAACCGCATCCTCGGCCTCCGCATCATTCTTGAGAATGGCACGCGCTGCCCGATACAGCGCCTGATTGCAGCGCCGCATTACATGCCCGAACGCGTCCGGATCGCCAGCGGCTACGAGCTGAGCCAGAGCCGCGTCTGGCATCCCGGCAAAATCGGGTAGGACATTCCTCCTCCGCTGCATCGTCGGCCTCCCTTTTCTCTTGACTCGTGCGCATTAGATGTCGCCCGCTGCCGCGGCGTTCCGGAAAGACCGGTTTTTTGCAATTGACTCATACCGGCATGGCGACACTAGGTTTTTCCAGGAACGTAGTCTGAGGCCAATTCGGATGACGCGGTCGCCAGTTCCCGTATTGGCCTCTCAAATCCTGCTCCATGGCGGAACACCTTGCCATCAATTCTGTCGCCTATAGTTAGCAAGGGAAGGATCCCCCAGACTGCCAGGCCAGCTCGGCTGGCACCGCGTACCGAAAGGAGGCAGACCATGGGAAGGAATGTCGCCCAGAAGCTGATTGACGCTCACCTGCTTGGCGGCCGCACGCAGCCTGGCGAGGAGATTGCGCTGCGCATCGACCAGACGCTCACCCAGGATGCCACCGGCACGATGGTCATGCTCGAGCTTGAGGCGATGCAGCTCGACCGCGTCAAGACGGAGCTTTCCGCCCAATACGTGGACCACAACCTGCTGCAGGAGGACTTCAAAAATCCCGACGATCACCTATTCCTGTTCAGCGGCTGCAAGCGCTTCGGCGTATGGTACAGCCGGCCCGGCAACGGCGTCAGCCACCCCACCCACATGCAGCGCTTCGGTTGTCCGGGCAAGACACTTCTCGGCTCGGACAGCCATACCTGCGCGGCCGGCTCGCTAGGCATGCTGGCGATCGGGGCCGGCGGCATTGAGGTCGCGATGGCGATGGCCGGTGAGCCGTTCTACCTGAACATGCCGGAAATCTGGGGCGTCAAGTTGACCGGTGAGTTGCCGGATTGGGTCAGCGCCAAGGATGTGATTCTGGAAATGTTGCGACGATACGGGGTTGACGGCGGCATCGGCCGCATCATCGAGTACCACGGGCCGGGCCTGGACAAGCTGTCGGCCATGGACCGGCATGTGATCGCCAACATGGGGGCCGAGCTCGGCGCGACGACCAGCGTCTTTCCCGCCGATGATGCAGTGCGGCGCTTTCTTGCGTCCGAGGGTCGCGAGGACGATTTCACCAGCCTGCTGGCCGACGCGCACTGCCGCTATGATAGCGAGGCCGAGATCGACCTGTCGCAGCTCGAGCCGTTGATTGCCAAACCGTCCAGCCCGGGCGACGTCGTCCCGGTGCGAGAGGTGGCTGGCGAAGACATTTACCAGGCCTATATCGGGTCCTCGGCCAATCCAGGCTATCGTGACTTTGCCGTCGCAGCCCAGATCGTGCGGAACGGCACGGTGGCGCCACATGTCTCGTTCGACGTGAATCCGACCTCGCGCAGCATGCTGGAGACGTTGATCCGCGACGGCCACGTGATTCACCTGCTGCACGCCGGTGCGCGCCTGCATCAGGCCGGCTGCAACGGCTGCATCGGCATGGGTCAGGCCCCGGCCACGGGGAAGAACAGCCTGCGCACCGTGCCGCGCAATTTCGCGGGCCGCTCCGGCACCCGCGAGGATCACGTCTGGTTGTGTAGTCCGGAAACAGCCGCGGCCTCGGCCCTGACTGGGAGGATCACCGATCCGCGCGACTTGAACATGGACTACCCGCGTATCGTCGAGCCGGACGATCCGGTAATCAACACGCAGAATCTCTTGGCGCCGCTGCCATACGTGCAGGCTCGTGCGCAGACGCTGCTCAAGGGCCCCAACATCCATTCGCTGCCCGATTTCCAGCCGCTACCGAACAAGCTCAGCCTGCCGGTACTGTTAAAGGTCGGTGACGACATCTCCACCGATGACATCATGCCGGCTGGCGCCCGCGTGCTGCCCTACCGCAGCAACATTCCCGCGATCAGCGAGTTCGTCTACGAACAGATCGACGAACACTATGTGCAGCGCGCAAAAGCCGCTGGCGCCCACGTCATCGTGGGTGGGTTGAACTACGGCCAGGGCTCGAGCCGCGAGCACGCAGCCATCGCGCCGCGTTTTCTGGGCCTACGCGTCGTCATCGCCAAAGGATTCGCTCGCATCCACTGGCAGAACCTGATCAATTTTGGGGTGCTGCCGCTGAAGTTCAAGAATGCCGGTGACTATGACGCTTTGGCGCAGGGTGACGTGCTGGTGCTTGAGAAACTCGACGTCGCCCTGGCCGCAGGGTCCGAGATAGAGGCCGAAATCGACGGCCGCGGCGAGCGCCTGACACTGACCCACCAACTCTCGCCGCGCCAGATCGCGGTGCTGCGCGCCGGCGGCCTGATCAATTGGATGCGTGAGAGGAACGAATCACAGGTCGACTCGTCCGCCCGCCACGGCAACGAGCCACACAGCAGATGACGCAGCGCCGCATTTATGCGGCAGCGTCGGTTATTCATTGCGCATGCGGCAATCCGATCTGCGAATCGTTCCTTGCGTGCTGCTTCTGGCGGATTAACAATCAAGGTCATTGGCCTTTGGCGAGTCTCACCGCAACAGCATATCAACCGACTCATCGCACCGCCTAGCCCCCGCTTTGGCACGCTCTCCTTGAGGGAGGAGCGATGATCCGGTAGCGTGCGGTCCTGTGCTCGCGCTCATGCCGTGCAACTTCGCGGAGACGCCCTAGCGGTAGACGAGGACCGGAATCGTGCAATGCGTGAGAACCTTCTGCGTTTCACTCCCGACGAGCAGGCCCACGAGGCCGCGACGGCCGTGGGATGCCATGAAAATCACATCGCAACCGTGTCGGGTGGCAGCCTCCACGATGTCCTTGTACGGTGCGGTGGAGGTCGTCATATCTGTGCCACAGGCGACACCCACCGCCTCTGCCGCCGCGACGATCTGGTTCAGGCGAGCACGCGCGTCCGCCTCTGCGTGCTCCTTGAATGTCTTGCGTGTCTGGTGACCCGCATCGCTCGATTGCAGGAAGGGATACTCCTCCATGCAAGTGAAGGCCGTGATCTTCGCGCCGATTGACTTCGCAAACTCCATGGCAGCAGCCGTGGCCCTCCTGGAGAGATCGGAACCGTCGGTGGGTAGCAGGACGTGCTTGAACATCTTAGCCTCCTTTCTTTCGAATGGTGCGAGTGGCTGTCTCAAAGGATAGACTGTTTGCTCAAGTTTTTGGAATGGCAATGGCTGTATCCGGCTTGGACGCCAAGGCGGTGCCGCTTGGGGATCGCACAAAAGCGCAGGCTTGATCCCAGTCCCGGCTCTGGCTCGGTCTCCGAGAAGGGTAGCGCATCCGCGTCGTTCACGATTTCGGTCGCTAGAACATGTCCCAAAAGGTCCTGACGCCGCGTTCAGACTGAGCGAAACCGACAAGCCGGTCGTGCGGCATCTCGTGCGTCACGGGAAACGGTTCTCCGAACAGGAACTGCGCCGATCGGGACACACAGCAAGAAGATTTGCTGCAGATCTCGCCGCGGCAGGCAAAACCAAGCAAGCCTTTGCAGGCTATGTCATCCGGTGGAACCCGTCACGCCAAGTCGTCGGCTTCGGACATCCTTCGGATATCGGCAGACAGCCTCGTTGCATCTCCAACCAGGGCAAGCGCCATGGCGACAACTCTATTCTGAAATTTATATCATTTTGTGACATATTCAAGCATCAGCCGCGCAAATCTGGCTTGTTGTTTCCAAGATCCTCTTGATCGCAACTATCTCATAACGTGATGACCTTCACGGGATCATCGCCAGTCCAATTTAATGTGTATTGAATGCGCGTTCCGGTGGCAACGCTGCCGGGAATGAAGCAATGGACGAACAGCAGATTGCGGGCATGAAGGCCGCGCGCAGGCGCTGGCCGATAGCGGCCTTGAACGCTGGCGGCGTCTGTCGCGTTATTTCCCTGGCGCCCTTTGCCGACTGCGTTGAATCTCGCCATCGGGCACGCTCCGGAGGGACTCCGATCGGTGTGGGCTATGGCGCGTTTCGCCTCTGGAAGGGCAGGTTTTCCACATGGCGCGGTAGGCCTTCTGTCATCGTCAATCGCGCCAACGCGTTCCTGCCGGCAATCAGCCGATGCGATCCGACTCTCGCGGACCTCGATCCCAGCCCCCCTATTCTGCGCCGCATCGGAACTATGGTCGCAACGCGCTTCGCTCACGCAGGGAACACCCGAATCCGGCGTTTGTGGTCAGCGCTTGCACCCACCTGGGCAACATGCGGATCGCAGCTTCGCAACGCCTGTCCGGCACACATATGCTAGCGGCCGGCACCCTTGGCTTTCTCATTGGAGGTACTTGCCATGTTAATGAGATATCTTCTAATCGGCGCAGCATTCGTCGAAGTATTGAGTTTCGGCACCGCCAATGCCGCCTGCACCACTACGATTGGTAGTGTGATGTCGCTAACCGGGTCGCTGGGCGTGCTTGGCCAGCAGATCGCCAAAGGTGCGCAGCTGGCGGTCGCGGACCTCAATTCGGCAGGTGGTGTCAATGGCCGCACCGTCAGTCTGGCGTTGCTGGATGACCAGACCACGGCTTCCGTGGGCGTGGATGCAGCCAAGCGCCTGGTGGACGTACAACATGTACCGGCCATTGTCGGCGCCCTTTCGAGCGGCGTCAGCGCTGCCATCCTGACCTCGGTGGCGACGCCTGCAAAAGTCGTTCTGATCTCCCCCGCCTCCACATCGCCGATCTTTACCGAGCTTGCCAAGGCCGGCAAGACAGAAGGCTATTGGTTCCGTACAACGCCCTCGGACACGCTACAAGGTGTTGCGATGGCCAAGGTAGCAATGGATTCGGGTATCAAGAAGGCAGCAGTACTGTATCTCAACAATGCCTATGGGCAGGGCCTGAGCACGGAATTTGCCAATGCCTTCACCAAACTGGGGGGCACGGTCACTGAAAACGTGGTTTATAACCCCAGTCAGCCCTCGTATCGCTCCGAAGTCAACAAGGCAATGAGTCCGGCTCCCGACACGCTGTTCCTGATCGGCTATCCGGGCGACGGAACTACGATCGCACGCGAGTGGATTTCCGCTGGCGGACCACAGAATTTCCTACTCCCCGATGGCCTGGAATCACAGGATTTCGTCAATGACGTGGGTGTGAAGTACATGAAGAATGTGCACGGCACTGCGGCCGGCTCGGTGACAACGCCATCGCTTGCCACCTTCAAGCAGGAGTACAAGGCCAAATTCGGCGAGTTGCCCACGCAAGCCTATATCCCGAATGCCTACGACGGTACCGTGATCCTCGGCCTGGCCATGGAATACGCTAGGAGTGCCGACGCCACGGCCGTCCGCGACAGCATCCGCAAGGTCACGGACCCCAAGGGCGAGAAGATCTATGCCGGCACGGCCCAGATCAAGAAGGCCGCACAACTTCTTTCCCAAAGGAAAGCCATCCAGTATGTGGGCGCCTCCGGGCCGCTGCAGTTCGACGCCTATGGCGACATCAATGCGCCTATGCTGGTCTGGTCCGTGGATAGTCACGGGAAGGTGGCACCCACCGGCATGGTTACGGTGGATCAGATCGCACAACTGCGCAAGGAGATCAAATAACCCCGCCGAGCATCAAACGAAGGACCCGTCACACATTGGCTTATTCGCACAGAATGGCAGCTCCCTCCCCCGACCGAGCGCGGTCCTTGCAGGGGGCTGCCCTGAGAAGGACACAACGCGCATGCTTGAAGTCAACCGGCTGGTTAAGGAGTTTGGCGGACTGCGTGCGGTCGATGACGTTTCCTTCATCTTGCACACCAACACCATTACTGGGCTGATCGGGCCCAACGGCGCAGGCAAGACTACCCTGTTCAACACGCTAGCCGGCCTGTATCGCCCGACGTCAGGTGATATCTCCTTCCTGGGCAAGCCGATCGGCGGCGCCCGGCCGCACGATATCTTCCGTGAAGGCCTGGTGCGGACTTTTCAGATTCCGCGTCCCTTCGCGGCCATGACTGTACTGGAAAACTGCATGCTGGTGCCGTCCCGGCAAGCAGGAGAGCGATTCTGGAACAACTGGCTCCACCGGGCAAGGGTACGCGCCGAAGAACGTGCCTGCCGCGACCGGGCACACGACATACTAGCCTTTGTCGGACTAGCCGCGCTCGCGGGCGAGTATGCCAGGAACCTCTCCGGCGGCCAGCAGAAGCTGCTGGAACTAGCTCGCGTGCTGATGGCGGATCCCAAGCTGATCCTGCTGGACGAACCCGGGGCCGGGGTCAATCCGAGCCTGCTTGTCACCATCATGGATAAATTGCAGGAGTTGAATGCTCGGGGCATCACCTTCCTGATCATTGAGCACAATATGGATCTGATCACGACCTTGTGCGATCCGGTGGTGGTGATGGCCCAGGGCAAGCTGATCCTGGAAGGACCACCAAACCTGGTGCGTAGCGACCCTCGCGTGCTCGAGGCCTACCTGGGCGGGATGCCGGCATGAACGACCTGGCGATATCCGTCCATGACCTGGTGGCAGGCTATGCCCCCGAGGTAAATATTTTGCGTGGAGTGGGGCTCGAGGTTCGACGCGGCGAGATCGTTACGGTGCTGGGGCCGAACGGCGCGGGAAAATCCACGCTGGTCAAGGTCATCGCCGGACTGGTCGCCGTGCGCGGCGGCAGCGTGCAATTGTTCGGTGAGGACATCGCGGAGGTGGCCGCGCACCTGATGGTGCGGCGAGGCCTGGCCTACGTGCCGCAGATCAACAACATCTTTGCCAGGCTCAGTGTCGAGGAGAACCTGGAAATGGGTGCGTACACCCAAGGCCAGCGAACCGAGGTCAGGCGGGGCATCGAACGTATGTTCGACCTGTTCCCGCAACTGTGGGAACGGCGACGCCAGCTGGCCGGCACACTGTCGGGCGGTGAACGGCAGATGGTCGCGGTAGCACGGGCGTTGATGGCGAACCCCAAGGTGCTGATGCTGGACGAGCCTTCGGCCGGGCTCTCGCCGAAGCTGGTCAGCGTGGTCTTCAGCAAGATTCGCGAGGCGCGCGATCTTGGCGTAACCATCCTGATCGTCGAGCAAAATGCCAAGGCCGCACTGGCCATTTCCGACCGGGGCTACGTGCTGGCCGAGGGCCGCGACCAGGTGAACGGCGACGCCCGTGAACTACTTGAGAACACCGAAATTGGCCGCTTGTATCTCGGTATCCTGCGAGGATTGTCATGATCGGGCAATACATTGCCGACGGCGTCATCCTGGGGATAACTCTGGCCCTCGGGGCCATTGGCCTGACGCTGACTTACAACATTTTGCGTTTCGCCAACTTTGCCCACGGCGAGTTCCTGACGTTTGGCGGCTACTTCGCGCTGGTATTCACCAGCCTCTTCGCCAGTGGCGCCGCGTTCGGCCCCTTTACCTTTGGCTGGAACTTCCTCGCGGCAATTGTCTTCGCCGGTGCCATGACAGCTGCACTTGCGCTGCTGCTGGACTGGCTACTCTTTCGCCTGCTGCGCCGAAGCGGGGTGGCTGTCACGCTGGTGATCGCCTCCTTCGGCGCCGCGTTGATGCTGCGCAATGTGGTGGTCTTCATCTGGGGCTCGCAGCCGGAGTACTACTCGCGCAGTATCGCCATCGCCAGGGAGATTCTTCCCGGCGTGCGGCTCACCGCGGATGAGGTTTTTGTCGTGGCGTCGACGATCCTGCTGATGGCCGCGCTACATTTCTTCCTGACCCGCTCCCGGCTGGGCAAGGCCATGCGGGCCGTTTCGGACAACCCGGCATTGGCGAGCATCACAGGTATCAACGTGCAAGGGGTCATTCACTGGACCTGGGTGGTCGGCGGCAGCCTGGCCGCGGTGGCGGGCGTGCTGTTCGGTCTGACGGTGCAGATCTCGCCCGAGATGGGCGCCAACCTGATCCTGTCCATGTTCGCCGCCGCTATTCTCGGCGGCGTGGGCAGCATCTACGGTGCGGTCCTTGGAGGCCTGATCATCGGTGTGGCTGAATCCATCTCGGTGCCGTTCATCGGAGCCGCCTTTATGCCGGCAGTCGGGTTCGTCCTGATGTTTCTGATCCTTCTGGTCTATCCCAAAGGGATTCTGGGGGAACGTTCATGAATGGACTGGCTTCCTATCTGGTCTTCTTCCTGATCCAGGCGCTGATCTTCGCGGTCGTCTGCCTAGGCTTGAACCTGCAATGGGGCTACACCGGCCTCTTCAACATCGGCGTGTCCGGATTCTTCCTGGTGGGCGCGTACGCCTTTGCCATTCTGTGCGGACCGCCCTACGCGAGCCATTTGGGAGGCTTTGGCTTGCCCTTCGGGGTCGGCCTGGCAGGGGCGATGTGCGCGGCCGCGCTGATCGCGTTCATCGTCGGGATTCCCACCTTGCGCCTGCGCGAGGACTACCTCGCGATCGTCACGATCGGCATCGGATCCATCCTGCAGTTGATCGCATTGAACGCCTCGCCGCTCACGGGAGGCAGCCAGGGGGCTGCCAGCATTCCGAGGCTGCTGCCCGACGTGTTCCAGTCCGTGCTGGGTCGCAATCTCTTGATGCTTGCGCTCATGATGGTAGTGGTTCTGTTGATCTACGGCGCCCTGGAAACCATAGTGCGTTCGCCCTGGGGACGCGTTCTCAAGGCTATCCGCGAAGATGAGGTAGCGGCTTCGTCCCTCGGCAAGAGTCCTTTCAGCTTTCGCCTCCAGTCCTTCGTGATTGGTTCGACCATCATGGGTCTGGGGGGCGCCCTCTATGCCACCTTCATCGGCTTCATCAGCCCCGATGACTTCCTGCCGATCCTCACCTTCCAGGCCTGGACCATGTTGATCGTTGGTGGCAGTGGCAACAACAAGGGCGCCATCCTGGGCGCGGTACTGATGTGGGCCGTGTGGACGCTGAGCGGCAGCGCGGCCCTGGCACTGTTGCCGATCGACCTGCAGGTCAAAGGCGGGGCCGCCCAGATCATCCTGATCGGGCTGGTGCTCATGCTGACGTTGATCCTCAGGCCGCGCGGCCTGATTGGCGAAGAGGCGACTGTGTCGCGCGAGGCGCTGGTGAAGACGCTCAAGACGAAGCAGGTGTAATGAAAACCACCCGATTGTCGAGGTCGCCGGATTTGCCTGGCGCTTCGTCGATCTCGTCAGCCTGCTGGTCGTGGCAGTACAGCGGCCTGGTAAGACACCTGCAGGGCGAATGGCGACATGCTGGGGCCCAGTGTTCGATGGCAATGTCCGGAACGCCAATCTCGGTCAGACGCCCCAAAGAATGTCTGCTTGCTGTTGGCGTGCCGCACGCATCATGTCCAAGAATGGATAGGCGCGATTGGGTAGCACAGTGCAAGCCGGCGCACGCGCCACCGCGAAGCCATCTGCAGACTTTTCGTCTGCCCGAACAGCCGCCTCTGCCGTGATCGCGGCCTCAAGCTTGCTGATGGCTTCAGGCAGCTCCTTGCTGGAAATCACGCCGCGCTTTCCAATGCGCTTGCCAACGATGCCCAGCAGATACTGAGCGAGATCGCTCAGCATGGTGACATCCGCTGTGGCGGGAGAGTGGAAGGTAACGAGCATTCGAATCTCCTGGTCAATGATTGCTGAAATGCTGCCGGCACCGGCAACCGGGCACCTTAGCCTGTTCCGCTGACACGCGGGTTCCAGGATGCAGATCTGCTCCCGGTACCCGATGTCTGCTGCCAATGCTCCGGGGCCGGGTGCGGCAGCTGACTGCCGCGAAGACCCCCGGAGTACCGGCAAGGGGCCCGTTGCAGACGAGGCCTGTGGCGCTTCTACGAGGACGCTAGCGTCTTGGGGCTAGCGTGAGCCCGCCTGCCTTGATGGCAGTCGCAGAAGCGCCGGACTTGCTCACGGCATGCGCATGGTGGTGCCTCTTGTGCGTGGAAGATTTCACTGCGTGCTGAGGGATGGCAGGTGCCGTAGTGACCGCCGTAGCTGGGGCCGGCTTCGCGGACGTATCGGCGGCGAAGACCGGGGCCGCCACTGCGCCTGCAAGCAGAACCGTGAACCAAAAGTGAACGAGTTTCATGATGCGCATTCCTCCGAGAATGCCAGGGCCATAGCAAATATGGATTTTTCCCAGCGGATCGATCCATACCTCTAAGAACGCGCCATCGGCATTTTCGTGGACAGTCTCTCTATAGTGATTTGCACTTCGACAATCGCAACGTCGTACCTTCGAGCAGCAAATCCTCGGCTCTCATTTCGCGCACCGCACGGTGAGAGGCCGCATAGTCGTTCAGCGTGACTGTCTCGGAGGGAGTCCTCGGCAAGTTGCAGGATGACCGCAACGTGGTTGGCGAGGACTTGTTCTGGCCAACGTTCGCGGTGGCCGGTGCGGGTGTCGGTGCCGCAAACCGACCACGTTTGCCAATTCGGCGGATGGCCGGACGCACGCGCCGGTATCTCGGCATTGTCCGAGCACCGCAGACAAATGCGTCCATCCGGCCGAAACAAAGCTAGGGTACCGACAGTTTTGCTATCTTGAAAACCGAACCCAATGACTTGAGCTCGATCTTGTGAAGCGTTGCCAGACGCATCAGGCAGCGCTCTCCTCGCGCTCGCAGATGCACTTCCACCTGCCGGTGATCCGCATCGCTCTGCAAACGGGTCACCAACCCTGCGGCCTCACAACGCGACACCAGTGCGACGACACCGTTCGGGGCGGCTTGCAAGCGTTCCGCCAGCTCACCAATCGTGGCCCAATCGCGGTCGCGGAACCCCTTGATATGTAGCAGCAGCAGATACTGCAAAAGCGTGATGCCTTCCGCGCGCGCCGCTATTTCGGAGAATCGCAGGTAGCGGCGCAGCTCATAGCGGAACTCGGACAGGGCTTCGAAGTTCTGCTTTGTGACGTTGTATCGCGTGTCAGAATCCATATTCTGCTCCCTGGGCCTCGCCATCGACACTTGGCCGGTCAAGCACTGGCCTGCCATTGGGGCGAAGCAGGCGTCTTGACCAGCCCAGTCCCTGCGAAGCTACGTCACCTCTTGATAGGTGTCGCGCCAAGGTTGTCTAGCTTACGCTCAAGTTTCATATAGGTAATGGCCACCACCAGCCCGAACACGAGGTGTGTAGCGAGGCTAGCAGCGCTGCGCGCATCCCCGAACCACGGAAAAACCCGAGTCATGCCGTAGAAGTCAAGCCCATACACAACCAGACCGAAGATGGCACCCGCTAGCGAGGCCATGCCGATACTCGAGTCAAGACTAAACGACGCCATGATCGCCGCCAAGATCAGTCCGAAAATGATGGACAGCGCAAAGTGAACCACCAACGCCACCAGCGTTACGCTTGGGTCAAAGGTCGCCGATTGCGAAGAAACACTGTGTCCCATGACGATGGCCGCCGTCATCCGCAACGGTGCCCACGGGCTTGTTCCCAGGATCCACGTCGCCAACACTTCCAGTATCAGAAAGATCACCCCCGCCGCGAGTCCGGCGATGGCGGCGACGCGCCAGTCTGGCGTTCGGCGCGCGAAGTGATGCGATTGCATGTGAAGTTCCATGATGTCCTCCTGCGGTTAGCCGGGGCCTGGTGACACCGTCTCCGAAAAACTTGGCAGGAGGCACGGCAAAACCAGCCTGTGCAGACAGTTTCAGCCGGACTGAAGATGGACGCGAACGGCGTGTTTTGCAACCTCGGCAGAGCATGTCTTCACACTCTAATTTATATCATGTTGTGATATATTCAAGCGGGTAGAACGTGACGAACCGCGCAGGACATCTGATGGTCCAAACGGAAGATCATGCGTCAAGCCTGAAGTTACGCTGATGCAATGCGCCGAGGCTTGGGATACTGGGCCGCACCGGCCCCTGCCCTTACATCTGCCACAAGAAGAATTCGCGGACGTGGCCGCTTGGCAACAAGCTGACCGAGCGATGCTCTGTCTTCTCGCCATAGCTGGCGGAGACTGCATAGCGCCCTGCCGGCAGTGAGACCAGCAGGAATGGCCCCTGCGCGCTGGTCTCGAGCACGGTCTTCCCGTGCGCATCGACGATCTTGACCGGCACCCCCGCCAAGTATTCGTTTCCGTATGAGGTTCTGCCGGCGAACTCAAGCACCAACGGGTAGTTGTGCATCGCTTCCTTGATTGCCTGCGACTCGTCCGACCCCACTCCCCCGGATACATAGGTCACGGGTCCGGCGTGCTGCGCTGCTGGCAATGCCGTCATGCCGGCCCATGCCAGCTGTGTGCACCCAACTGTTGTGATCACCGCTAGCCATCGCCAAATCAGTTTCTGCTTCATGTTGCGCTCCATTTCAGAACTTGCAATGGCGGCGCTATCCGCTACCGTACGCGGATATACTTGACCTGAGGTCGCCCGTCACAATGGCCTGTTACTTGCCTCATGATGGTGCGGAGACCGCATTGAGGCGGATGGACCGCGGTGGCGGCCGATGTACCCAGGCGCGCCGACTATTTGAGCCTATGGCACAGGACTTAAAACTGGCTTAAAGCGGCCAGTCAATCCGCTCATGGCTTGCCTATGCATTTGCGTTGACGGGTGCGCCTGCTCTCGCAGGCGCGGCAGCCTTTTAAGGCAGAATTAAGAATGATGGTCTAGTGTGGAGTTATGGTGCTGGTGAGAGGCCGGCGACCTGCACATTGTCTGCACTGGAGGTGCACTATGCTCCGGCATATCCTGCCTCGCGCGCTTCTCGGCGCCGCTGTCATTGCCACCGTGGCGGGCGGCTATCCCTACCTGGAGCGCAAGGCGATCGCCGTGGGTACCGCACAGGTTGGACAGGTTGGACAGGTTGGACAGGTTGGTACGGGGACCGGACATGGGTCCGGAGATGCGGCGCCGCCGGTCGACTTCCCCACTGTTGTGGAGCGGTATGGACCTGCCGTCGTCAATATCAGCGTGACGACGGCGGAGCAGCGTACTTCGGTGCCAATGCCCAATGGCATCGACCCGGACGCCCCCTTCTACCAGTTCTTCAAGCGCTTCGGGCCCCAATTCCAATGGCCTCAGGGCAACACGCCACGTGTGATGCGAGGTCTCGGTTCTGGCTTTATCGTGAGCCAGGATGGACTGGTTCTCACCAATGCCCATGTGGTAGACGGTGCCAAGCAGGTCAAGGTCAAGCTGACCGACCGGCGCGAGTTCCCGGCAACGGTGTTGGGTGTCGACGCGCGCAGCGACGTGGCGTTGATCCGAATCGATGCCAAGAATCTTCCGACCGTGCTGCTTGGCGATTCGTCACGGGTCCGCGCAGGCGAGCCGGTGCTGGCGATCGGATCGCCCTACGGCTTCGAGAACACGGCCACTGCCGGCATTGTCAGCGCCATAGCACGCTCGTTGCCGGAGGACACCTACGTTCCCTTCATCCAAACCGATGTCGCGGTCAACCCCGGCAACTCCGGCGGCCCCCTCTTCAACCGCTACGGCCAGGTAGTCGGCATTAATGCGCAGATCTATACGCAAACGGGCGGGTACCAGGGACTCGCCTTTGCCATTCCCATCAATGTGGCGATCAAGGTGGAAGCACAATTGCTGGCCCATGGCAAAGTGACTCGCGGCCGTCTTGGTATCGACATCCAAGACGTCGATCAGGGTCTGGCACGCGCTTTTGGCTTGCCTCGACCAGCGGGGGCGCTCATAGATTCCGTCGAACCTGACACGCCCGCAGCCGCCAGCGGCCTCAAGTCAGGTGACGTTATTACCCAGATCGATAACAAGGCAATTGACAGCTCCGCTGAGCTTGCTGCGCATATTGCCGACCTCAAGCCCGGCACAGAGACCACGCTTACACTGATCCGCAATCGGGCGCCGCTCACGGTGACGGCCAAGGTCGGCACATTGGATGGAAAGTCAACCGCTCAGCGGGATGCAGGCAGCGCTGCGGACCGGCTCGGCGTGGCAGTGCGCCCGCTCAATGAGGCAGAGCGCCACACCAGCGGCCTTGCCAATGGGCTGGTGGTGGAAGAAACGGACGGCTCCGCGGCACTCGCCGGCATCGAACCCGGCGACATCGTTCTTTCGCTCAATGGCACACCAGTTACCTCTTCAGAACAACTGCGTGCACTGACGGCGAAGGCGGGCAAACAGGTGGCCCTACTCGTCTTGCGCGACAACTCTCGTATCTTTATTCCGGTCGAACTAGGGTAAACAGGGGCAAACCGACGCAAATGGATGATTTGGCTGAATGCGTGGCTCCTTTTTCAATCGTTGATCAAATAAGCAGTAAGCGTCAGCAGAACCCATCCGTAATGGACTTGACGGCTTCC
>NZ_JFJV02000098.1:0-534 GCF_000611145.1 Cupriavidus sp. SK-3
GGGGATAGCGATATCGAGCGCTATCTGCCGAGCAACGTGTTGCCGCTCCTAGCCCCGGACGACGTTGTTCCCAAGGGCCGGCGCATGGATAAGCGTAGCCGCGTCAGGCGGCTGCGACGTTCCGAACTGGCAACGCTGGCGGCGCGCGCTCGGGGCTTGCCCCGGCGAATTTGCCGCGAACTGGTCAATCTGCAGACAGTCCTGGCGCGGTGCTCCCGCTACCGCATCCTCAGGAGCTCCCAATGGGCCGAGCCCGCGTACTCCGCGGCAACCATTGCGATGTGGTCTGGCCACTGGGTCGGGGAAATTCTTGACGACCACTTTGAATGCCTGAGCAGTGCCGGAGACTGCACGACTTACCAAGTGCTGATCCCTGTAGCAAGCGAGCCAAAGGCCATTCGCCAGCAGTTCAAAGAACTGGCCTGCATGTTTGAAATCATCGCGGCACTTGACCGCGTCCTCACCTTGATATCCGAATAGGAGGGCCTATGGCCGGAATTGTGGTTGGAAGTCAGTCCCATGAGGTGGCCCTGC
>NZ_JFJV02000099.1:0-5796 GCF_000611145.1 Cupriavidus sp. SK-3
ACGACGTCGTATGGGCTGTCCCAAACGACGCACCTCGCATTCAGGCTGAGCAGTTTCAATCAACGGGGAAAGGAATCGTCGAACTCGTCGGCATCGTAGACGGAATCTCGCACCTCGGTGATGTATCCACCGTCACCGTTAGCAATGAGACATGGAAGCAGGCCCTAGTGCTTTCCGTGCCAGAACGAACTCTCCATCGAGCTGGGGTCGAAGTTGGGGGAAGTCTTGCAGTTCGCATTGGTGCCGCGGGCACGCTCCTGACGGGATAGAGATTCGCTGGGTATGAGCCACGGACAGGGCGCGCGTCTCGTAACATCCACGCGAATTGCTGCTCGTTGAAGCTCACGCGTCGCTTGAATGCTGCTTGAATGGCAAATGTCGTGCAAGAGTGCGGCCGGCAACTTCGAATCGAAGCCATCACAGTGACCACTTCAAGTCGTACTCTGAGCCAGATTCCAACGGGCATATGGATGTTGGGCTTCGTTAGCCTGCTGATGGATGTCTCGTCTGAAATCATTCACAGCTTGCTGCCAGTCTTTATGGTGACAGTCCTCGACGCCAGTGCTCTGTCCGTTGGACTCATTGAGGGTGCAGCGGAGGCAACGGCTCTCATTGTGAAAGTGTTCTCTGGCGCGCTGAGCGACTACCTGGGGAAGCGCAAGGGATTGGCGGTCGTCGGATACGCGCTTGGCGCGCTGTCCAAGCCTCTGTTCGCGATTGCGCCGGGTGTCGGGATGGTACTCGGTGCGCGGTTGATAGACCGAGTCGGCAAGGGCATTCGCGGCGCACCCCGCGATGCGCTCGTGGCTGACATCGCTCCAACTCACCTGCGCGGCGCTGCTTTTGGCCTACGGCAGGCGCTCGATACCGTAGGAGCGTTCCTGGGGCCCCTCATTGCCATCGGGCTGATGCTGCTGTGGGCGAACGACTTCAGGACCATCTTCTGGGTAGCGGTCATCCCTGGTGCCCTGTCGGTTGCGCTGCTGGTGTTCGGCGTACGCGAGCCCGAGGAGCACCAAGGGGCAAAGAGTGCGAACCCTATCAAGCGCGCGAACCTGGCGCGCTTGAATGCAGCCTATTGGTTTGTGGTTGCCATCGGTGCGGTTTTTGCGTTGGCACGATTCAGCGAAGCCTTCCTCGTGCTACGCACTCAGCAGGTCGGCCTGCCGCTATTCTTGGCACCACTGGTTCTGGTGGCAATGAATCTGGTGTATTCCATCTCCGCCTACCCGTTCGGCAAGCTTTCGGATAGATACAGTCACAGGAGGCTCCTGGTCTGGGGATTACTGGTCTTGATTCTCGCGGATATCGTGCTGGCGACCGGCACGCACTGGGCGGTTACGCTCTTCGGGGTCGCGATTTGGGGCCTACATATGGGGATGACACAAGGGCTACTCGCAACAATGGTGGCTGATGCGGCGCCGGCGGACCTGCGCGGGACTGCATTTGGTGTTTTCAATCTGGCAAGTGGTTTGGCCCTGCTGGTTGCAAGTGCGCTCGCCGGTTGGCTCTGGGACAGGGTAGGAGCGGAGTTCACGTTCTATGCAGGCGCTGCGTTTTCCGCTGCAACCATCCTTTTGATTCTAGGTCGCAGTGCAGGCGCTCGAGGTGCGTGAGGATATCCGTCCGGCAGTTACTCTAGCAGTCCTAGAATGCACCACGTTGGATTCCCGTGGTGAGGCGACGTCCTGAGGTGCTCGGCGTTCATCTGTGCGCTTGACGCTTCTGCGCGTTGGCGTGGTGGCGTGGTGGCGTACGCACCCTTGACTCGCTTCGCGACAAACAGTCGTACATAGTCTTGAATGCGCGCCTCTGCAATGAAGTCCTGCAACATTTCAGCATAGATTTTTGCATATCGGCTCCCTCGGTGAAGAAAAAAGCGAACCGAAGTTCGCACAAAAAAATTCCGAGGCTGCGCGTGCGCGCTAGGAAATGCTATAGGGCAGGGCCAGCACCTTCGGCGTGGGCCAAATGCTTTTTGGATTTCTTGGCGGTTTCGTCGGACGCGAGGGCGGGCGTCGAAAGGGCCGACTGCCATGCTGCTAGAGCAGATTCGCTCCCCGTGGGCGCGTTCTTCGCGAGATTTTCGAATAACTCCTGCGCATCGCGCTGACATTGCTGGAGGTGCGCTTGGGCGGCTGTCGAGAACTCGCCTTGAATACTCGACAGGATTTCGGAGACCTGCCGGCTGTACGACGCCGCCTTTTCTGCTATGGGCTGCGTCAGTTCCAAAGGCAGGGCAACCCGCTCTTGCTGGTTGTTGGCGGAAAGTGTCTTGCTCAGGATTCCCTGATTTCCGGCGAAGCTTGATTTGACTGCTTGCAAGTTTAGCTGAGCCAGCTTTTCGATGCCTTCGAAGGCTATGGTTGCCAAACCAAGGAACCTTTCCACGCCTGCTTTCTGCGCGGAGATGGATTGTTCGGGGATACCAGTGCTCATCACTGCTCCATAGGGTGAGACTGCGAGTATTCGAGGGGAACTCTAAATCAGGACACGAATAATGCGCTGCCACGGTGAAAGCCATTGGTGCATTGCAGCAAAAACAATTCTAGGGGCGATTGCTCGGAAGTCAACTGTTTCTCGCGCGGGCACGCTTGCGCGCTCGTAATTAAGCCGAGTTTCCGGTCGCCCGGAGAGGGCGTAGCAGATGCCGCCCACGCATTGAATCGAATGCTCATGTCGATTTGGCGTCAGGCAAGTGCACCGAAAGGCTGATATCGGAGAAATTGCGGGCCAACCTTGATGCTGCTCGACGTTAGTATGTTGGCCGCTTGGGCGCCATGTGAAAAGGCGCGCGCCGACGGCGTCAGAACAGCGTCTGCACTATCGTAACTCGCATCGCATACGGAGTGCTGATGCTCAGGTCCCGCGCAGAATTGTGTGTAGGCGCGGCGTTTGCTTCGTGGTCTGTTTGGCACGAGCCGGCAAAGACCGCTCACAAGGCCAGACGGTCGGCGCTCATCTTCGGCCTATCCACTGCAGGCGGAAACACGCGCCAGCAGCCGTCATCGTGCCGAAAGAAGAACAACGCGCGCAAAACGGCCGGTTGTGTGGTCTCGACGCATACGTAGCGTCGCCGGCCCGAGTGGGTGCGACCGAACTCAATTACGTGGACCGACGTCGTGGGGCCAGGCGCGAGCCATTTTTCAACCTGAAAACGCAGGGATTGCTCATTTGTGCTTCTCATGTCCCCCTCCATCACCCCGTTTCTTGTTTGCCTTAGCGGTCCATAGGGCCCAACAATTGTCAGAATCGCCAAGTACGAAGGCAGCCGTGCGAACCGCCGCGCCGCAATGCGTTTCATGATGCACCTTGCATCGCAGCCGAATCTTGAGAAAGCACTTTAACTCTACGCCACAAACTGGCGCCCCTGTGTCTCGTTTGGTGAAATGGCAACAGCAGAAAAGCAGGGGGTGGGGTGCCTGAATGCGTCGTTAGGTTGTTGGTGTTGATGCATCGCAGTATCTGCGGCCGACCACAAAATCGCCTTACGTAGCAATCCAGAAACGGCCGACATTTGCAGAAGGTTGACCCAGTGCGTTTAGCAAGCAGTGGGACTTCCAATGTCGATTCTTCGCTCCTTCTTGGGCCGCCCACTGATTGGGTGTTGACGCACCCGAGGTACATTCATCAGCACATCATGCGCTTGCAGACGGCTCATTGCCCACCCAGGCTTGGTACTCATTGTTGAGCCCCACGCCGTGGGGCTCATGAGTTCCTTGGCGCGGCGGTCCAGGAGCAGGTGCTCGCGCTGCCCGGTTTATCGGTGGATGCTGCGGGGATGCAGGCACTGGTGCGGCTGTTCTGCAGGAATGGAAGGGTGACCGCTTGCATGAGTGTGTCAATTAGTGTGTCAATTCCTTGCCGCCTGGTACCCAAGCACCGGCAATCGGTGCGCCTTTGCGCGCAGGGCGTATGCTATGCACCAGGCTATTTCATCTTGAAAACGAGTTGGGTACTGAGGGGCCGTTCACTACCACCCGTCATCTGTTATCAGGAGCACGTATGCGCATACTGGTCATTGGAGCCACAGGGCTCCTTGGAAAAGAAATTACGGCTTTATTTTCGGAAGAGCACGACGTGGTAGGGGCCAGTCGTAGCTCTCCGGAGGTTTCGGTGGACATCTCCGACAAGCAGTCGATTCTGGCAATGTACAAACAAGTGGGCACGGTTGACTCGGTGGTCTGCGTAGGAGGCGCCGCGAAATTCGCCGCATTGGATGCCCTAACTGACGATGATTTTGCATTCAGCCTAGCCAATAAGCTGATGGGGCAGGTCAATCTTGTCCGGTGTGGGGTTCCGTACATCTCCCAGGGAGGGTCGGTCACGCTCACCAGTGGCACCCTCGCACAGCATCCAGTGCTCGGTGGTGCTGCAGTGAGCACCGTGAACGCCGGCATCGAGGCGTTCGGGCGGGCAGCAGCGCTCGAATTGCAAGGCAAGATTCGCGTGAATGTCGTCAGCCCCGGATGGGTGTGGGAGACGCTCGAAGCGATGGGACGCGACCCCGCCAAGGGCGTTCGGGCGGCGGTGGTCGCACAGGTCTACCAGAAATGTATTCTGGAAGACATTTCCGGGCAGGTGGTGTCGGTCACCCACTGAATCGCAGTGTCCACGCGCCGCTCTAAGCACCAACGTTGCCGGAGTGCCTGGGCCGGACGCCGATGATGGTAGGCGCCCAGCCCGCAACAGTCCCGAGTTAGACCCGCTGACCGGCAATCAGGCGCTGCTGGTGGAAAACCGCTTGGCCGTATCTTCTATATTAAGGTCTTGCCGAGTAAGGGCAGATGGTCGCAAATCGGGGGAGCGTGAGCACGAAGATGGCGTCGGTCTGTGTCAGCAGTACCCGGGCTATCTCAATTCGCAATGCATGCACAATGCCGACGTTTGTGCGGCATCTTGAAATTCCGACGATGCTCTAGCGTCCGTGGGAGCCTTGTCGGCAGGAATGAGCGAAAAGCCCCACCGCGCGAAATAGGCGGGAGCCGACGCCGACAGCAATACTGCATGTCGTACTTCGGTGCCGCGTGCACGCATCAGGAGGGCGTCGACAAGGCGAGCAGCAACACCTCTATCCCGAGAGGTGGGTTCAACGGCTACCGAGCGGATGACGATGGAATCCCCATGACGCTCTGCCGCTGCACAGCCGATGACGCGACCATCGCACTGCGCGACGTGGAAGCCGTCAATAATCTCCGCTACGCCATCTGTGGTTAGGCGGCATTGTTCGAGCAATGCGGCTATTTGAGGCAAATCGGCTCGGGAAGCCAAACGGAGGTGATGGTAGGGCGGCACGATACTGTCTCTTGCTAGTGCTCGACGTGGCTCCAAGAAGCCCGCGACACATCTTATATGTTGCTCACAATCACGACGAATCTCTCCGCGCAATCGCGTGGGGCCGCATGCTACCGCTTGAAATCGGTCCTGGCAACGGTGTGCGGCCACTTCGCCGCCACAAATTTGCGACGAAATGTATCCGGGCCTCTTCGCGGCGCAGAGAATTTATGCGCCAAGGCATCTTCGCTCGCGGGAGTAAGCGAGGCAGACTGCCGAACTGCGGCGACCCGCTGTGGCGAGCTGTGACGCACGCGAATCGTTTTATATCACGGCGTGATAGATTTGAGAACTAACTATGCATGGATGCGCCGCGTATGGAAGGCGCATGGGATGAGTCCATGGACAACTTCATATGTGACATCAAAGCATATTGAACCGTGGGTGGGGCGCAGGTAAGATGGCTCGTCGAAGCCCAACGATAAGCGCTCACTAGTATGACATCCCGTAAATAGCTTTAAT
>NZ_JFJV02000100.1:0-263 GCF_000611145.1 Cupriavidus sp. SK-3
TCGCGCCGGCCTCATCGACGAGCGAAGACACTTCTTCCGGCTTCACCCCTTCATCCTTATCCGCATCGGTCAGTGCATCCCCCAGCATCAACTGGATTTCCGTGTGCGGCTGTGCTACTGAATCGGGATTGCCCGGCGCCAGAAGGTAGAAGCGGTATAGCTGGCTCCCACCTTCCTTGATGGAAAACAGCACTTCCTCAGCCTCCATGCCCGCGACCTGGCGCTTGCCTTCACGCAGAATCTGGACGCTGCCTTGCGCGCGC
>NZ_JFJV02000100.1:368-905 GCF_000611145.1 Cupriavidus sp. SK-3
GGAAGGTCGGTCGAACTGCAGGACGATGGTTTGCTCGGCCAGTTCGCTGTTGCGCGAAGGCCCGCCGATCAGTGCACCGGGAACGCAAAAGCCGCGTTCCGTGGGAACCGTCCAGTCATCGCGGTAAATGATATTTTTGTATACATCGGTTGAGCGTTGCGTGACCTTCTGTATTCCGCTGCTGCGCAGAACGTCCAACTTCATGGTCAGCATCGTGCCACCGGCCAGCACGTAACCCTCGGCGGCGAAAGGGTAATCCACTTCCGCCAGGTCCTTGAAAATCAACAGACGGGAATTGGGTGCGGGCGAAACGGCTTGCTCTAGCCAAGGAACATCGCTCTTATGAAGACCGTTGTCTCCCTTTCTTATCATTTCACGGGTGAGCGGGATGGATATTGTTCGCTTGCTGGCTCTCAATTCGCTTTCGCGCGTATCGACCTTGTGCCGGAACGTTCCCGGGCTGACATCTCTGGCAATATCAATCTTGTTGCCCCAGTATTCGTACTTCTCGTAGCTAAGTCCGCTACGAGCAGGGCG
>NZ_JFJV02000101.1:0-28620 GCF_000611145.1 Cupriavidus sp. SK-3
CCTAACGCTTGACGAAACACATAGGGGCACCCCCCAAAGTTGCCCCATTATATGCGTGCCGGTACCACTTAGCCGCGTTCGACCTACTGATGCCGGCCCGGGTGCAGGAAGGCGGTCCATTTCTTCCAAGGGAATGCGAGGGCCCGCTCCCGTTCCACCACATCGTTCATGATTCGGAACCGCCGTTGGTCGTCCGGATGGCTGAGCGGATCAGCGCCAGCAAAAGCCGGCTGTGACATTGCCGACGTGCCGCCAGTAGCCAGCTCCAACAAGGCCTCAACCACTCAAGCACCACGGCGCAAAAAATTTGCGAGCAGCCGTCCTAGGCTAACTACGCACTAGTAGAAGCCATATTGGCGCGATCGCATACCGTGGGTTGCGCCTATATGCCCAAATCGATGCGCGGTATCGATCCACTCATCGAAGACCTGACTTCCAACGTCCGTAACCTCAAAACCGAATGATCCATCCCCAGGATATCTGCGAAACCTAATAGCACGATTTGCAACAGGCTCACCTCCAGTTGCTTCAGTAGGCATCCCCAATCGCCAAATGCCAACCCCGAAAGTTGTCTCTTTATGACTAAGTGGCCGACCCGACCAGACCATTGAGTCATTTCGCAGTACTAAATCGCGTCGCTGCGACTTCGGTTCACCGAAGAAGCGAGCGAGCGATTCTGGAAACTCAATTTGATGACGGTGGCCCGGAGGTCCTGAGCCCGCACCCACCTCGCATACGAAGAACTCGGCAGTGGAGATGCTTCCGGGGGCCTCAACGACGGAGCGAAGGAGCGGATTTCCGTCCAGAGTGAGTCGTCGCAGCTTGGCGTATGCCTCGATTAGCTGGCGGCTTACCCGCCTAGACCTCGCCCATGCAGAATCCCACCATGCATTGAAGCTCTTTGTGTCTCTCTTTCTTGATTCTGCCGATATATCGAGTGACGTGGCAAACTCGAAGTTAGAGTGCCCATCCCCAACAGCAGCGCTGGTGAGGTTTGCCGAGCCGGCTTGCAAGAATGTTAATCCACCAAGCCTTGAATCAGCGATCGAGATTACCTTTGGATGAAATACCGGTGAAGCCGAGAAAGTAGCCTCCGTCAGTCTTCCGGAAGGAAGGAATACTCTCACTTCAGAATTTTCCATCCGGCGCAAGATATCAAGCGCAAAGGGCTCCGTAATCGCTTGATGAAGCCCTATTAGAAACTCCTTGCGACAACCAGACCACTTGCCAATGTTCACAAGGCGGTCCTGCATCGCTTGTATTCCACCCACAGTCGCATATGCAAACCCTGCGCGCACCACAGCCTCGCTCGAGCTATTTCTCAAGGCGTTCGATAAATTTTCAAAGAAATAGCTATCTTTTGACGGGTCAATCGGTATTAGATCCATAGGACGCCTGAGTTTTGCGAGAGTTGCTAAACGCGAAAAACCTTCATCACTTCATCCCCTAGATGATTGATTACTTTCACGGCGATGCGGCCAGACCTCGGCCTATCGAATGGTCGTGACAGGTCACTGTTCAAGGTAGCCCAGGCTTCCTCGTTAATCTCTGCCTTCAAGGTCGATTTGAGTGCCTTATAGGGATCATTTGCGCCCAAGAAGTAAGCGTGGCGCACGAAAAAGCTCTCTTCGTTGTAATCGGTATCGATGAACCAACAGGCAATACCCTCCGCGCCATCGCTGCGTACCTCACCGGTATTAGGATGGAAGACATCTACTCCATTGACCTTGACGCGCACCTGGCCATTCCCAACTTCGAGGATGTCGAGGTCCGGCTCGCCGAAGATCACGAACAGGTTGCCCTTGCCGGTGTTCTTCAAGTCTTCGGCCATGTGCAGATCAGCATTCATGCGAGCCTTGAGCACGGGAATGCGGCCGAGCTTGTCGAACTCCGACGAATGTGCGTCGTAGTTGAAGGCGCAAGCGATCAGCACGTCGAAGCCGGCATCGCCGGCCTCGCGTGCCGCGGCAACCAGATCAGGGCGCGAAACAGTGCCGAATTCGGGGCCTATGAAAACGGCAGCTCGTTTTTCCCCAATGCCATCGATGTAGCGGCCATCGGCGCAGACCAGATCACCTGGCCACGGTATCAATGACGTGAAGGCGATCTTGTCTTCCTTATGCGCCTGCTGCACGCCGGCAGTCTTGAGGTTCTCCAGGATAATCTGAACAAAGCTGCGCTCGGTGTCGTACGTGGTCTTGGTCTCCGCCGCGACCTCGATCAACTCGTCATGCTCGTCGACAGCTAACACGCGGTGGGGCGACAGGCTCTCTACTGTGAACGGACCGGCCACGCGCACCTTCTTCTTGTCCTCGTATGGCTTATCGTATAGATAGTCGAACTCGGCCTTGGCTGCGATCGAGGCATCGATCTCCTCCTGACGCGCAATGCGTTCCTGCCACCATTCGGCGTGCAGCTTCAGGGCTTTTTCCCACCGCACACCCCCGCCAGTCCGCTCGGCCGTTGTCTTCGCATCGAGATGCGCTGCCGTCAGCTCACGCGGGAGCTCCCATTCCTGCCATTGTTTTCCAAGGGTGTGATTGAGCTGCTCGCGTAGAGATTCGAGCCGTTGTTGATACTTTTCCCAGATGACGTCGATCTCAGTATTGTTTGCGATTGCCTTTAGCGTAATGTGAGGAACGCGCTCATAGACAAAACCTTGGCGCACGTTGCCATGCGTCGGCACATTGGAAGGAGCAGTCCGTGTAACGTCGGCCTCTTTGATTTGCCCATCGCGACTGTCGGCAAGGAGATAGTATGGATAGCGCGCCCCCATAATACGTGCACGGGCCAGTGCGAGCGCTACGCGAGACGTATCAATGGTGATCCATCGACGACCCCATTGCTCTGCCACATACGCAGTTGTTCCAGAACCGCAGGTGGGGTCAAGGACAAGGTCGCCAGGATCACTGGTCATCAAGACACACCGCTGGATCGCCAGTTCGGAAGTCTGGACAACATATGTCTTTTCGGAGGCCGCAAACGTATCTGCCCAAATGTCAGTGATTGCCTCGCTTGGAGCATCATCAAAGAAGTAGCGCCATCGCAAGCTTGTTGTTAGCGGCTGCAATCGACCCGCCTTGTATAGACGCTCCATGCCAGTTTTGTGAGTCTTCCAGCTCTTTCCCCTCGGCGAAGTGAAGAGTTTCCCGTCCACTGTGAAGTCATATGTGCAAGACGGTGTGTAGCCGGAGGAGCCTAGATTCTGCGCAGTGAAGAAGCGGGCATCTGAAGCTTCCTTTGCATGCGATCGTCCAACGACGATCCCGTTGCCAATCAATGCGGAGCTAAACTCTGGATGAGATTCCAGTGATTTCGCGATTCGCGCCTGCCGAAACTTCATCTGATCGTGGCTCTTCGCATACCAAAGAATAAAATCGGTGGTACGCGCAAGATCAGAGACCATGAGCGGACTTTTTACGCGCACGGTAATCTGAGCGACGAAGTTCACATCCCCAAACACCTCGTCCAACACTGCGCGGACACGATGCACGTTCTCATCTCCAATCTGCACAAAGATCGAGCCTGAATCACTCAGCAAATCTCGGGCCACTGTAAGCCTGTCACGCAGGTAGGTCAGGTATGAGTGGATTCCATCACGCCATGTGTCTCGAAATGCCTTCACCTGCTCCGGCTCGCGGGTAATGTGATCAGCATTACCGTCCTTCACATCACGGCTGGTCGTGCTCCATTGGAAATTACTGTTGAATTTAATGCCGTACGGAGGGTCGAAGTAGATGCATTGCACCTTGCCACGTAGGCCTTCGCGCTCGGCCAGCGATGCCATTACCGCCAGGCTGTCGCCCAGAATCATTCGGTTGGCCCAGTGGGCATCGTGTTGATAAAATTCGGTCTTGGCGTCATCACTGGGCAGGCCGTTAAAATCGGCAAACAGATCCACCTGCGCGGGGCGCGACTCTTTCACTTCGCGGTGTCGTTCTGACTCTTTCCGCAAGTTGTCCACCAGCACTTTGGGGTGAACCTTCTCCTGAATGTAAAGCGGCGGCGCGTGCACTACCAGGTCCGACCAGTCCTGTTCGTCCTTGCCTCGCCAGACTAGTTGCGGATCAAGGTCTCGGTTGCGGCGCTCGTACTCCACACGGATAGGCTTCTGCTCGTCCCGAGCCATCACCGACTGATACTCGGCCGTCGGGATGTTCTTGCGTTTCGCGTCATCGTGCGTCAGCGTCTCGACGGTCAGCTGGGTATTTTTGTTTGTAGCCATATTAGTTGCTCTGCTGCCCTAATTGGGCCTTCGCCGACGCGGTCACCGCCTCGATCATCTTGTTGAACGCACCTTCGACCTTCTTCGCGAAATCGTGCTGCATCTGATAGACCTCAGTGAACTCCGCGAAAGCCCAGCGCCCGTAGAGCCCCAAATTGTTGACACCCGGCACCCAGTAGGCATCCATCGTAGCCTTCTTCTCTTTGGCATCTTCGCGTCGGTAGCCCTTAATCTCGACGACAAGATGAAGCAGGTCATCCCCACCGCGACCGTCATCCAAGAGCACGATAAAGTCCGGCCGATATTGGCGCGTTTCGGAGCCATATCGGTATGGCACTTCAAAGCCTAAGTTGTGGTTCTTAACATAGGACTTCACGAGCGGATGCGCTTCAGCTACGCGGCAAAATTCGGCCTCCCAGTCGCTGTCCAGAATCACCCAGTTGAGCTGACAGCGCTGAGCGCTGGCCTCCCAACGCTCGGTCTTCGAGGTGTTGAAGTTGACGTTAGCCGAGCTACCCGTCGGATTGTAGGGGTCGAGCACCGCCGTTATGGGTCGGCTGCCGACCAGCGCTCGCGTGATGCCAGCGTTGATGCGTTCGCTTGCCATGGCGGCGAGCATCTTGTATTTGAGCTGAGCAGGATAGGTGCCGCCTTTGCAGACCAGATAGCCATCGAGCCACTGCCGGGCGATGCGCTTGAGCTGACCGAACAGGTGCAGCTGCGGCTCACCGTCGGCGTCGCGCCATTTGCTAAGCAACAGGTGCGAGGTGAGCTCATAGACCACCTGCGAAGGACGGACATCGCCGATGTGAGCCAAATTCAAATCCACTGTTTCGCCGATGATCCCAGAATTGCGTGTCTCAGTCGCGCCTACCAGGTCAGGCGTGAGTTCAAGCACTGAGTCGGCGTTGAATTCTGCCGTGAGTCGCTCTTCTGGCAGCTCGGCACGGTATCCCTGTATGCGCGGGAATCGGATCTCCAGGGGATCGCGGTCTGGTCGCACGGCCTTGACCTGGATAGTCTCTCGAGGCTTCTGCGGCGGCGCCACCACCGGCTTGGCGTTGAAGTCGAAGGGTATGCCTAACACGTCGGCATACTCGACATTGAAGAGGCCCTCTTCGTTAAGCTCGTAGGATTGCCGGCGAAGCGCTCGGCCGATAACTTGTTCGCATAGCAGTTGGGTGCCAAAGGCGCGCACGCCCAGCACATGCGTGACAGTGTTGGTGTCCCAGCCCTCGGTGAGCATCGATACGGAGACCACGCAGCGAATGGAATCGCCCAGCCGTCCAACCTTACCAACCGTGTTCATTACTTCGCGCAGTAGGTCCTGGTCGGTGATGTTCTGACCGGCTTGCGAATCACCTGTGCGCTCGACGATCTCTCGACGAAAACGCTCGATTTCGTCGGCTGCCATGCCCCGGAAGCCGTCGTCCAGCGCTTCGCCGGACTCGAGTTGTTCGCTGTCAATCAGCAAAGTACGCGGCCTGCCAAGCGGATTACCGTGTTCGTCGTGGTTGCGGAACAGCGGCAGTCTGCCGAACTCGAGCTGAGTCGTACCATCCTTGTTCTGGCGTTGGAATCCTGAGATATAGTCATAGACTAGCTTTGACGCCGAGGTGTTGTTGCAGACAACAATGAAGCACGGAGGGACGGAGATTTTCTCCTCGGCCCAAAGGGAAAATGTTTTCTCGTAGTGACCATACAGCGCTTCAAGCGCGGTCTGCAATTGTGTCGGCAAGTCGAGTGGGCTTAGCCCTTCGGCTTTGCCCCTGCCCTTTTTTGGCATTTTTGCTCGAATGTGCTCCCACAGGTTGCGGAACATCGGCATCTCAGCACCAGGGATGTTGTCGGCCACCGGCACGCGCGGCAGCTTCACGATGCCGCACTCGATAGCATCCATCAGCGAGAAGTCGCTCAAGGTCCATGGAAACAGCGTACCTTCTGCGTAGCCCGATCCGCGCAAAAAGAACGGCGTGGCCGAGAGGTCGAGTACTCGGGAAATGCCGAGCTTGCGATTGACAGCTTCCAGGCCAGAGATCCACAAGCGCGCTGCCTCGTTGTTCTCTTCTGCTTCTTTCCTGTCGTCGCCTTTGAGATCGTCATCCGCGGTTGCAGCGCCAGGTTTCTCACGGTAGCAATGGTGCGCTTCGTCGTTGATGACAAGGATATTGCTCATGCCCATCAGATCGGGCATTACACGCTGCAGCATCTGGCCTTCACTTTCCAGTGTGTTCAGCGCATCGCCGCCGCGCCCCTGAAGCAGCAACCGGCCGCCTTTGGACAAATCCATGCGTTCGCGCAGCTTGAAGGCGTGGTAATTGGTGATGACAATCTTGGCGCGCTCCAGATCGCTCAACATGTCGTATGGCACCAGCTCTCGGCTAGCGTAGTAGCTATCCGGATCGTGGGGCTGTAAAACGCGCAGGCGATCGCGGATGGTCAGGCCCGGTGCAACGAGAAGGAAACCACGCGTGAACCTCTTGCTTCCTGGTCGGCGGACGGCATTGATCGTCTGCCACGCGATTAGCATGGCCATCACCGTCGTTTTGCCTGCGCCGGTGGCTAGCTTTAAGGCCAGGCGCATCAACTCTGGATTGGCGTCGTTGTTTGCGCTGGCGAGATGGTCGATGAAAGTCTTACCGGCCTTTCCGATCTGCGGAGCCACCTCTACTAACCAAATTGCAGTTTCGACGGCCTCTACCTGGCAGAAGAACGGCCGCACACCGTTGAATTTGTGATGTCGCCAGTGCTGGAGCAGGCGTGCAGTTTCGGGCGTAACACGCCAATCATTTTGATTGGGCAGCATACGCCACTTGTCCACCTCGTGCCGCACAGCATTGATGATGGCAGTGTGATCGTATTGTTGCTCCCGGGTCGAGAGTCCATTGCCCTCGTCGAAGAGCAGTGATTCCTGCTTCGCCGATCCTTTTTGCTTCTTCGGCTTAGGTATAGGCGTGATGAACTCCGCCCTGCGCCGGCTGGCAATGATCTGCTGAGTAGGTTGCCCATTTGCGTCCAGCTCCCAGTGGCGGAATGGATACTCGTAGGGCGAATTAAGAATTGGCTTTTCGAAAAACTGGTTGTTCATGTTTGACTGGGAGCGGCAGTTGGGTGCGACCCGGCTATTTGGCGCGGCCCGGGCGCTAGATGATAACCGAAGCGCATCCCGCGCCCACTTGCGGCTCTGGTCCACCGGTTGGGCCGCAAGCGGACGCGCTACCAAACCACCTGTCTCACCCACAGTTGCTGAGTGAGGGAAGGTTGTGCAATCAACAGAAAAAAAATACTTACCTAGGTGTAAACCCTACAAATAGTCACGTATCACGCGATCTCCTAGATCGCAGGTGCGGCCGCCGTACTCCGCGTGCCGGGTCTTGCCATCGCCCCCTTCTTGTGCACATTCCCAAGGGAAAGACGCGGAACATCGTCTATTCCGTCAGGAATGTCCTGTTGCGCGACTCCAAGGGTGGTGCGCCGAATGCCGCCTCCTCCACCTGAATTGCGAAGACCTGCTCTATGTATCGAAAGACGATTGAGAGCTATCAACGAAAAAGACCCATAAGTTTCTCAACTCATGGGTCCATTTTTCTCAGGTTATGTGCCTATCTACAGGCAGCATCAAACATCAATATTCCGAGCCACCAACGCATTGGACTCAATAAAATTCCTACGCGGCTCAACCTCATCCCCCATCAGCGTAGTAAAAATCTGATCCGCCGCAATAGCATCCTCAATCTGCACCTTCAGCAGTCGGCGCTGGGTGACATCCAAAGTAGTCTCAAACAACTGCTCAGGATTCATCTCCCCCAGCCCCTTATACCGCTGACGAGTAACCCCACGCTCAGCCTCAGACAACAACCACTGCATAGCAGCATGGAAGTCATTCACCGTCTGATCCCGCATCTTCTCACCCTCGCCACGGCGCACCTTGGTGCCTTCCGCAATCAACCCCTGGAAGGTCTTGGCAGCCAGCGACAGCGCAGCGTAATCAGCGCCGTGCACAAAATCCGCATCCAGGTGAGACAACCGCACATTGCCATGATGCCGGCGAGCAATCATCAAACGATGCTTGTCCGTCTTCTCATCAAACTGCGCATAGACATCTGCCGTGCCGTCGTCATTCACGGCGGCGCCCAGCAGGGTCTTGGCGTGCATTTCCGACAGCTTGGCCTTCAGCGCGGTGGCTGAGGCTTCAGCGGCGGCGGCGCTGTCCAGGTCCAGCTCGATGCCGTCGGCAATGGCGCGCAGGGCGTCGCTGTCCACGATGCGGGCCAGGCGGCCAATCACGGCTTCGGCCAGTTGGTACTGGCGGGCCAGTTCGGTCAGGGCGTCGCCGGCGACTTCGCTGCCGTCGGGGTTGACCAGGGCGGCCTTTTCCATGGCCAGGCGCAGCAGGTAGGCGTTGAGCTCGTTGTCGTCCTTGATATAGCGCTCTTCCTTGCCGTGCTTGATCTTGTACAGCGGCGGTTGGGCGATATACACGTGGCCGCGCTCGATGATGTCGGGCATCTGGCGGTAGAAGAACGTGAGCAGCAGCGTGCGGATGTGGGAGCCGTCCACGTCCGCGTCGGTCATGATGATGATGCGGTGGTAGCGCAGCTTGTCGAGGTTGTAGTCGTCCTTGCCGATGCCGGTGCCCAGCGCCGTGATCAGCGTGAGCACTTCCTGGCTGGAGAGCATCTTGTCGAAGCGGGCGCGTTCCACGTTCAGGATCTTGCCCTTGAGCGGCAGGATGGCCTGGAACTTCCGGTCGCGGCCTTGCTTGGCGGAGCCGCCTGCGGAGTCACCCTCCACCAGGAAGAGTTCGGACTGGGCGGGATCCTTCTCCTGGCAGTCGGCGAGCTTGCCGGGCAGGCCCATGCCGTCGAGCACGCCTTTGCGGCGGGTCATTTCGCGGGCCTTGCGGGCGGCTTCGCGGGCGCGGGCGGCGTCCACGATCTTGCCGCAGATGATCTTGGCGTCTACCGGGGTTTCGAGCAGGAAGTCGCCGAGTGCCTTGGCGACGAGTTCTTCCACGGGCAGGCGCACTTCGGACGAGACGAGCTTGTCCTTGGTCTGCGAGCTGAACTTGGGCTCGGGCACCTTCACGGACAGTACGCAGGCGAGGCCTTCGCGCATGTCGTCGCCGGTGGTTTCTACCTTGGCCTTTTTGGCGATCTCGTTTTCTTCGATGTACTTGTTCATCACGCGCGTCATCGCGGCGCGCAACCCGGTGAGGTGGGTGCCGCCGTCACGCTGCGGGATGTTGTTGGTGAAGCAGAGTACTTGTTCGTTGTAGCCGTCGTTCCACTGCATGGACACTTCTACGGCGATGCCGTCTTTTTCGGTGTTGGCGTAGAAGATGTTGGGGTGCAGGACGCTTTTGCCGCGGTTGATGTATTCAACGAAGCCTTTGACGCCGCCGGAGAAGGCGAAGTCTTCTTCCTTGCCGGTGCGCTGGTCGGTCAGGCGGATGTGCACGCCGTTGTTCAGGAACGAGAGCTCGCGGATGCGCTTGGAAAGGATCTCGTAGTGGAACTCGACGTTGGTGAAGATTTCTTCGTCCGCGAGGAAGTGGACTTCGGTGCCGCGCTTGTCGGTGGGGCCGATGACGCGCATCGGCGAGACTTCCACCGGCTGGCCGTCGGGGCCGGCCACGGTTTCCACCAGGCGGTTTTGCACGGCGCCCTGGGCGAACTCGAGCAGGTGGGCCTGGCCGTCGCGGCGCACGGTCAGGCGCAGCCACTTGGAGAGTGCGTTGACACAGGACACGCCCACGCCGTGCAGGCCGCCGGAGACCTTGTAGCTGTTCTGGTTGAACTTGCCGCCGGCGTGCAGCTCGGTCATGGCGATTTCGGCCGCGCTGCGCTTGGGTTCGTGCTTGTCGTCGAACTTGACGAGCGGGGGAATGCCGCGGCCGTTGTCGGTGATGGAGATCGAGTTGTCGCTGTGGATGGTGACGGTGATTTCCGTGCACCAGCCGGCCAGGGCTTCGTCGATGGAGTTGTCCAGTACTTCAAATACGAGGTGGTGCAGGCCGGTGCCGTCGGACGTGTCGCCGATGTACATGCCCGGACGCTTGCGCACCGCCTCCAGGCCTTCCAGGATCTGGATCGAGCCTGCGCCGTAGCTGTCTTGCTGTTGCGGTTGCGATTGCGGTTGTTGCTCTTCGGTCATGTTCTCTTACTCACGGCGAATGCGGCGATCTCTCGTCACGCCCGGATGGGCGCGCCCGGATCGGGCCGCATAGCGGGTTACATAAAAACGGCAAAAGGGGCGGATCTCGACGATCCGGCCCCTGGTGCGGCGGGTCTTGCGCGGGCCCCTTGGGGCGGGTGCGCAAGCCGTGGTGTGCCGTTAGATGCTCCGGTTTTGCGTATCTTGTGGTCCTTGTTACCGGCTCATCAAATGCGCATCGGCATGACGACGTACTTGAAGTTGTCGTCTTCCGGCACGGTGATCAGCGCGCTCGAATTGGAGTCGCCGAGGCTGACCTGGACTTGCTCGCTCTTGAGGTTGGCGAGCACGTCCAGCAAATAGGTGACGTTGAACCCGATGTCGAGCGCGTCGCCCGAGTAATCAAGTTCGAGCTCTTCCTGCGCTTCTTCCTGGTCGGCGTTGGTGGAGCTGATCTTGAGTACGTGCGTATCCAGGATGCAGCGCACGCCCTTGAACTTGTCGGTGGTCAGGATGGCGGTGCGTTGCAGGGCTTGCTGCAGCTTGACGCGGTCGATCGCGAAGGCGTTCTTGTAGCCCTTGGGGATCACGCGCTGGAAGTCCGGGAACTTGCCTTCGACCAGCTTGGAGATCAGCTCGATGTTGGCGAAGGTGAACTTGACCTGGTTGGCGGCCAGTTGCACTTGCACGGGATCATCGTTGTCTTCCAGCAGGCGTTGCAGCTCAAGGATGGTCTTGCGCGGGATGATCACTTCCTGGCGCGACGGTGCGCCTTCGCTACTCGTGGCTTCGGTGTCCAGTTCCACGCCGCAATACGCCAGGCGGTGACCGTCGGTGGCGACTGCCATGACCTTCTTGCCGTCCACCACCAGCAGCATGCCGTTGAGGTAGTAGCGGATGTCTTGCTGGGCCATGGCGAAATGGACCATGGCGAGCAGGTGCTTGAAGGTCTTTTGCGGCAGGCTGACCGAGGCGCCGAATTCGCTGGCTTCCGCTACCGTGGGGAATTCCTCGGCGGCCAGGGTCTGCAGCGCGAAACGGCTCTTGCCGGACTGCACGGTCATGCGCTTGTCGTTGAGCGACAGGGCGACTTCGCCGTCGGGCATGGCGCGCAGGATGTCGAGCAGCTTGCGGGCGGCCACGGTGGTGGCTACGTTGTCGCTGCCCACTCCGCATTCGGCGTGCGTGGTGATCTGGATCTCGATGTCGGTCGAGAGGAAGGATACGTTGGACCCGGACTTGCGAATCAGCAGGTTGGCCAGGATCGGGAGTGTGTGGCGGCGCTCCACGATGCCGCTCACGATTTGCAGCGGACGCAGCAGATTGTCTCGCGAGGTTTTGACCAATTGCATTGAATTTATCCTTCGTCGTTTGTAGTAAGCGACCGCGGGTGCGTTTTGGGGTGCAAATTGCTTTGCACTAACTCGTATGCATTACCAAATTTACTTTGGAATCAACAAGTTAATTCGCCATTGTACCAAGGATAAGCCGCTGCGGTGAAGCGGGAGAAGCGCGGCCGGAGGGAAAATTGTGCATCACAAAGCACAATTCAGATCTTGTTCGGCGGCTGGCGACTTTTGTCGCTGGCCACCCCCTCCGCCCGCTCGTCCCGACTCACCGCAAAGCCTTAGCCCAGGCCGTTTCATGGCAATGTTCCGGCAATGCCCCGGCGATGCTTCCGATTGATTCATGCGCCGGGCCATGCCCGGCGCGTACCCTACAGTATGCCAGCCCCGCGTGACGGGTCTGGTAAATGCGGTTTCACGCCTCGGGTTACCCCTTGAGCGTCTGTTCCAGCACGTGCAGCTCGTGGTTGAGTTGCGCGTCCTTGCTGCGTTCGTCGGCGATCTTGCGCACCGCGTGCAGCACGGTGGTGTGATCGCGTCCGCCGAACAGCTCGCCGATTTCCGGCAGGCTTTTCTGCGTGAGTTCCTTGGCCAGGTACATCGCAATCTGGCGGGGCCGCGCGATATTGGCGGGCCGCTTCTTGCTGTACATGTCCGCGACCTTGATGTTGTAGAAATCCGCGCAGGTCTTCTGGATGTTCTCGACAGAGATCTGGCGGTTCTGCACCGTCAACAGGTCCTTCAGTGCTTCGCGGGTGACATCGATGGTGATGTCCTTGCCGTGGAAGTTGGAGAAGGCGAGGATCTTGCGCAGCGCGCCTTCCAGCTCGCGCACGTTGGATCGCAGGTGCTTGGCGACGAAGAACGCGACTTCCTCGGGCACGCTGACGTTCTCGGCCGCGGCTTTCTTCATCAGGATCGCTACGCGCATTTCCAGCTCGGGCGGCTCGATGGCGACCGTGAGGCCGGAGTCGAAGCGCGAGATCAGGCGATCGTCGATGCCGCTGATTTCCTTGGGATACGTATCGCTGGTGATGATCACCTGCGCCCGGTTGGCGATCAGGGCCTCGAAGGCGTAGAAGAACTCTTCCTGCGTGCGGTTCTTGCCGGAGAAGAATTGAATATCGTCGATCAGCAGCAGGTCGAGCGAGTGGTAGTAGCGCTTGAACTCGTCAAAGGCTTTTCGCTGGTACGCCTTCACCACATCGGAGACGTATTGCTCGGCGTGGATGTAGCGGATGCGGGCGCGCGGGTTCTCCAGCAACATGAAGTTGCCGATGGCGTGAATCAAGTGGGTCTTGCCCAGGCCTACGCCGCCATACAGATAGAGCGGGTTGTAGGACTTGCCGGGGTTGTTGGCCACCTGGATGGCGGCGGCGCGCGCGAGCTGGTTGGCCTTGCCGGTGACGAAGTTGTCGAAGGTAAGGATGTGGTTCAGGCGCGAGCGCTCGTGCACCGAGTCGTTCTGCTGCTGGCCGCCTTGCTGGTGGCCCGGGTGGCCCTGATTGCCCGGGTGGCCCTGATGTCCCTGATGGCTGCCTTGCTGACCGGGGTTGCCGCCCTGCATGGGTTGCTGCGAAGGCTGCACGCGGTAGGAGCGGGCGCTGGCTTCGGCCGGGTCCAGCTGCGGCACGTCGATATCGACGATCTCGCCACCCATGCCGCCCATGTTGCCCTGGCCTGCATTGCCGGGATAGTTGCCGGGGTAGGGCGCCTGCCCGCCGCGCGGGCCGCCTTGCGGCTGCGCGCCGGCCTGGTTCATGGGGCCATAGCCAGGTGCGCCCTGGCCCGGCTGCATGCCGGGCTGGCCGAAATTCTGCGACAGGGGCTGGCCGGACGGATAGCCGGGACCGGCGTGCGCCGGCGCCATGCCGGGCTGCCCTTGCTGGGGATAGCCGGCAGCGGCCCGGCCCGACGCGGCGGGATCCAGGACAAAGTGAACGCTGACGTTGGCTTCCCAGTATTCGCAGGCGAGCGCGGTGATGCGGCCGGAGAACTGGCTTTTTACCCAGTCGAGCTTGAAGCGGTTGGGCGCGGCGATCCGCAGCGCGTGCGCTTCCTCGTCGAAGCCAACAGGCGCCAACGGCTTGATCCAGGTCTTGAACTGTTGCGGCGTCAGTTCGCGCTCGAGCTGCGCGGCTGCTGCCTGCCAGAAATCTTGCATTGTTTTGTTGTTCGGTTTTCGCCACGGGTACATGGTCAGTCCGGTCAAATGGACAACAGGCAAGGATCGATGAGGCATCCCTGCCGGCAGTCCGTTAACCCCGAAAAGCGACCGCAAAAGCGATCCGCAAATGACCCCGCAGCCCGGGCTCCCTGGTGATCGACGCGACAAGCGGGATCCGCTGACGAGACAGGTGGCGTAACCGCCGCCGCCCGTTGCGCGTCCGTTGTCCGGCATGCCAGGAGTAGTGCCCGGGTTGCGCTTGCGCCACGCAGCCCGTGTGGTGTTTGGACCCGGATTGTACCCCCCGCCCCAAGTTATCCACAAAGGATAAGTCTGTGGATAAGTTGTGAAAAAGCAGTGAATTGTTGTGCACAACCCCAGTTCTGGCGCGGGTTTCCGGGTAGGTAAAACGCAGGAAAAGCCTGACAAAACAGGGACTTCACGCACCCTCGCCGACCCTGGGTGCAACCCCCGCAATAAAAAAACTTACCCACTGGCGATTGTGGACAATGAAATACAACAGGCTGTTGCGTATTTTTCAGGCAGGGGTGCCGCACACGTCTCTAAACCATCCGTAGTCTTGACACACCGCGCGAAACTCAGTTAAATGGCGGGTTCTGCGATGCCGCAGGGGATCACGTATGCGCATCGCCGGGTCTGACCTGTTCCGTGCGAGACTGGTGCGTTACCTCAGCTTTTTACTAAGCTGAAGCGTGCCGGAAATGGCTGGATTGGCCGGAACAGGCAGCGGGCCGAGCAGGCTGACGGGGTCGGAGCGGATGGGTTGATGAAATCCGGTCCGGCGAGATTCCCTCCCACACCTGCTTCGCTGCTTCGCGAGTGTCGATGTCCGATTCGTCGGTGCATTCGATGCGCGAGACACACGGCCGGCAGCAAGATCACCACAGCAGTCGGCAACACCGCAAACCGCGGCAGCCCCATGCGAACCATACGCGGCGGCGCCCGGCTTAACGCCGGAAGCCGGGCGAGCCCAGATCAACCAGAGAGTGCAACATGAAACGTACATACCAACCTTCCGTTACCCGCCGCAAGCGTACCCATGGTTTCCGCGTGCGCATGAAGACCCGTGGCGGCCGTTCCGTCATCAACGCGCGTCGCGCCAAGGGCCGCAAGCGCCTGGCAGTCTAAGGGCCTGGCGACCGGCCACGGTGGCGCTGCAGTTTGCGCCGCCCCGGCCAACCGCCTCGCCTTTTGGACGGCCGGTAGCCTGCCGCCAAGCACAGCTCTTTCGCTAGCTTCGCCCAGCGTGTCTACTTTTGCCTACCCTAAAGCCGCGAGGCTCACAAAGACGGATGAGTTTTCATCCGTTTTTGCTTTGCGCCCGCGCCGCCGCAGCCAGCACTTCGTGCTGTATGTGGGCGAGAACAACCTGCCGCAAGCCCGCCTGGGTGTAGTCGTTGGCAAGAAGTTCGCGGCACGTGCCGCCGAGCGCAACCTGGTGAAGCGCATGGTGCGGGAACTGTTCCGCCTTCGGCAGGACCAACTCGCGGGTCGCGATGTGCTGCTGCGCCTGCAGGCAAAGTTTCCGCGCGCGGAATTTGCCAGCCGCAGCGCGATACGCCGGGCGTGCCTGGCGGAGCTGACCGGCCTGTTCGAGGTGGCGGTCCGTCCGCTTGCCCCGCGCCCTGCTGCCCCTTCCGGGGTGTCGCCGCCGAAGTCCGCCGAGGCTGCGCCCACGGAAGTCCCGCCCTCGGGCGCTCCAGCCTGACCAGCCCGCTGCCATGAAGCGAATCCTGCTTGCCCTGCTGCGTATCTACAAGATCGCCCTGAGCCCGTTTTTTGGCTCGCAGTGCCGCTTCCTGCCTACCTGTTCCGATTACGCCCGCGAAGCGATCCTGTGCCACGGCGCCGGTCGCGGCAGCTGGATGGCCGCTTGCCGGCTGTGCCGCTGTCATCCGTTCACGGAAGGCGGGTATGATCCGGTGCCACCCGCACCGGCAACAAAGCAAGACCGGGCTTCCGCCGCGGCTGGCCACCCGCCAGTCACGATCCGGCTACCCCGCCCCTGATTTCCCCCGACCACAGCGAGACATGGATATCAAACGCACCATACTCTGGGTCATCTTCTCGATGGCCCTCGTGCTGCTCTACGACAACTGGCAGCGCGCCAACGGTCACCAGTCGATGTTCTTCCCGAGCGCGACGCAGCAGGCTCCGGCAACCGCCGGCGGCGCTTCCGCTCCGCAAGGCGACGTGCCCAAGGCCAATGCGACGGCCGGCGCCGCCGCAGGCGCCCCGGTGAGCGCACCGGCAGCCGCGGCCCAGCCGAGCGGCGAGAAGATCGTGGTGAGCACCGACGTGATGCGTGCCCAGATCGACACCGCCGGCGGCATCCTCACGCGCCTGGAACTGCTGAATCACCATGAAAAGGACGGCCAGCCCGTCGTGCTGTTCGAGCGCGACCAGACCCGTACCTACATGGCCCGTTCCGGCCTGATCGGTGGCGACCTGCCCAACCACACCACCGTCTTCACCGCGTCGGCGGGTCCGCGCGACCTGGCCGGCTCGGACAAGGTGGCGGTGACGCTGACGGCGGAGAAGGACGGGGTCAAGCTGGCCAAGACCTATACCTTCCATAAGGGCAGCTACGTTGTCGACACGCAATTTGCCGTGACCAACGACAGCGGCAAGCCGGTCTCGCCGACGCTGTACATGGAACTGACGCGCGACGGCAGCAAGGTCGAGCAGTCGCAGTTCTACAGCACCTTTACCGGCCCGGCGATCTACACCGATACGGACAAGTATCACAAGATCAACTTCGACGACATCACCAAGGGCAAGGCTTCGGTCCCCGCGGCGGGTTCGAGCGGCTGGGTTGCGATGGTGCAGCATTACTTTGCCTCGGCCTGGATCCCGCAAGCCGGCAAGGAGCACAGCTTCTACGTCGAGAAGATCGACAACAACCTGTTCCGCGTGGGCGTGCAGCAGCCGCTGGGCGCGATCGCCCCGGGTGCCACCGTGACCACCGATGCGCGCCTGTTTGCCGGCCCGCAGGAAGAGCGCATGCTCGAGAAGATCACCCCGGGCCTGGAACTGGTGAAGGACTATGGCTGGCTGACCATCCTGGCCAAGCCGCTGTTCTGGCTGCTGGAGAAGCTGCACGGCTTCCTGAACAACTGGGGCTGGTCGATCATCGCGCTGACCGTGCTGATCAAGCTGGTGTTCTTCCCGCTGTCGGCGGCCAGCTACAAGTCCATGGGCAAGATGAAGGACCTGCAGCCCCGCATGACCGCGATGCGTGAACGCCTGAAGGGCGACCCGCAGAAGATGAACCAGGAGATGATGGCGCTGTACCGCACCGAGAAGGTCAACCCGCTCGGCGGCTGCCTGCCCATCGTGATCCAGATCCCGGTGTTCATCGCGCTGTACTGGGTGCTGCTGTCGTCGGTGGAAATGCGCGGCGCGCCGTGGCTGGGCTGGATCCATGACCTGTCGGTGCCGGATCCGTTCTACATCCTGCCGGTGGTGATGGCGGTATCGATGTTCGTGCAGACCAAGCTGAACCCGACCCCGCCGGACCCGGTGCAGGCCAAGGTCATGATGATCATGCCGCTGGTGTTCTCGTTCATGTTCTTCTTCTTCCCGGCCGGCCTGGTGCTGTACTGGGTTGTGAACAACGTCCTGTCGATCGCCCAGCAATGGCAGATCAACCGGATGCTCGGCAAGGGCAAGGCGAAGGCTGCCGCGGTGGCCAAGGGCTGACGTTGAAGCCTGGCCGGCGGGTGGCAAACCCGCGCCGGCCCGGCACATGCACCGAAGAGGCCGCTCAAAGCGTCAATGGCTGCCTCACTGAAATCCCCCGCAAGTTTCGGCTTGCGGGGGATTTTGCTTTTCGGGAGCGTGCTTGGCCAGGTGGCGTTGCCGTGGCAGCAAGACGCCATGCGGAGAGTTTGCCAAATTTTGCCAAACTCGCTAGCATGAACGCATGAGCACAATGAATATCTCTCTGCCTGACACGCTCAAGGCCTTTGTCGATGAGCAGGTCAACCAACGCGGCTACGGCACCAGCAGCGAGTACGTGCGCGAGCTGATCCGCAAGGATCAGGATCGCCAGCACCTTCGCGGCCTACTATTGGCGGGTGCCGCTTCGGCGCCGACCGCGCCGGTGGATAGCGACTACTTCGACGCCCTGCGAGCGCGGGTGCGCAACGCTCGGGGATGAGGGCCAAGCCTGTCGTCCCGAGAGCGCTTGCCAGGTGTGATATCGAGGAAGCGGTCAACTACTATCTGAACGAAGACGCCGCGCAGGCAGCACTTGGATTCATTGACGCGCTGGAGCAGGCCTACGTCCACATTGGCAAGTATCCAGCCGCCGGCTCACCCCGCTACGCACACGAGCTTGATTTTCCGGGCCTACGCACCTGGCCTCTGGCGCGCTACCCGCACATCGTGTTCTACGTTGAGCGCGACGACCACATTGATGTCTGGCGCGTCCTGCATGGCATGCGAGACATCCCCGCCTGGCTGCGTGACAGCGACGAGGTTCCCCGTTAACGCTTGCGCAGGCTCGGCCAGGCGCAAGGTGTAAGCGACTGCCGCGACCATCGGACCGTCTCGTCAATCCAGCGGCTTGCCCGCCGTCTCCCGCACCATCGCCACTCCCGCCAGCGACGCTATCCCGCAGCCGATCACATACAAGGCCGGCGCGTTGCGGTTGCCGGTGAGATCGATCAGCCAGGTCGCAAGAAACTGCGCAAACCCGCCGAACACCAGCACGCCGATGCCGACCGCCTGTCGGACCGCGTCGGGCGCAAGCCCGTCATCCTGTAGCGGAACACTTCGAAACCAGCCAGCTCGGCATCATCGCGCGCCGCAGCGCGATGCGCGGCGCGGCCGCGCAGTGCTTCGTGGATTGCCTGCTGGCTGTGATCCGGCGGCATGCCCGTTCCGCCGCTTCGGCGGAACGTGAGTTGTTTGATTTGCTCAAGCTGTTGTTCTGAACGCCGGCCCCTCACGCAGGCGGCTCGCCCGGGCTCACTCAGGCGCGTGGCAAACCGCCTCGATATTGTGGCCGTCCGGATCCAGCACGAAGGCTCCGTAGTAGTTCGGGTGATAGTGCGGCCGCAAACCCGGCGCGCCGTTGTCTCGCCCGCCGGCCGCCAGCGCCGCCTTGTAGTAGGCATCCACCTCGGCACGCGTGTTCACGCGAAAGGCGATGTGCAGCGGCGGCTGGTTGGGGGTGCCGTTGCTGATCCAGAACTCGGGCTTGTCGGGCGGGCCGAAACCGGCCACGTCGGTGTGGCCGGTCACGCTGGCGGGAAACTCCATATTCTTGATAAAGCCGAGCGAACCCAGCGCTGCGGTGTAGAACGCCCGGCTCCTGGCGAAATCGCTGACTACTACGCCTGTGTGATCGATCATCCTGTCGTTTCTCGCTGGTGGGTTTTCCTGGTTCAGGCGTTCAGGCCAGGTCGAGCACGCTCATGGTGGCGTTGAAGCGGCTGACCAGCACCGCCTCGCCGTGCACGCTGGCGAAGACGTCGGCCTCGACCACAATGATGGTGCGCCCGGATTTCAGCACGTCCGCGCGGCAGGTCAGGCGCTCGGTGCGGGCGGCCCGGAGCAGGTTGATCTTGAACTCGGCCGTGACCACATGACGCCCGGTATCGAGCATGGTGGTGGCGGCAGCTCCCGCGGTGTGGTCGGCCATGGTCGCCTGCACGCCGGCGTGCACGATGCCGCCGTGCTGCAGGTGGCGCGGCGTGACCAGCAACTCGCTCTCGCACCAGCCCGGCCCGCAATCCACCAGGCGTATGCCGATGTCGGTGACAAAGGCGGCCTGGCGAAAGCCGGCCTCGATGGTGTCCCGCAGCAAAAGACGCTCTTGTTCGGTGGACATGCGCTTCTCCTCGCACTGGGCGGTGGTCGGGTACGGCTCGGTCAGGGTGGCCGGATGGCCTTGCCAACACCCATTCCAACCTGAAGCCGGCAGGCTGTCAATGGAGTGCGGCGCAACCGGCACAATCGCCTACACTGAATAGATATGTTCTGAACCTGGCCTCCGCCAGATCTGGTAGATACGCCATGCGTGCCGCCAACCTTCCCATCCAGTTGCACCCGCGCATGCGCGTCATCGATGCTTTCATGGCGCTGGCCGATGCGGGACTGGCTGCCGTTTCCGATCAGCTCGATGCGCTGCACCGGCGCGACCATCCCGACGACGTCCATGCACTGCGGGTGGCGGCGCGGCAGCTTCGCGCCGTCTGCTGGGCATTCGGGCCCGCCCTGCCCAGGCCGGTCCGCGCGCGCTGGAACGATTGCCTGCGCCAGCTGGCGCAGGCGGCGAACGATGTGCGCGACTGGGATGTGTTCATCGCCGAGACCTTGCGGCCCGCGCTGGACAGCCAGCCGGAGGATCCGGTGCTGGCGGCGCTGCACGACACCGCCCTCACGCGCCGCCACTACGCACGCGCGACGATGGTGGCGCAGCTCGCCGAATACCAGCACTGGCCGCTGCCCGTGCTGCACCGCGATCTCACGCACCTGAACCGCGCTGGCCCGCGCGGCGCGGGCGCCGCCGCGCGGGACCACCTGGCGGACTTCGCGCGCCGGCGGGTACGCCGCGGGCGCAAGCGGGTGAGGGCGCTGATGCGCGCCGCCCGCTCGGAGGAACTGGCACGCGTGCACCGCTTCCGGCTTGCCAGCAAGCGGCTGCGCTATGTCATCGAAGCCCTGGAGCCGGTACTGGCCAAACGCTATGCCAGGCGCCTGCATGGCAAGCTGGTGAAGCGGCAGGGCAGGCTGGGCCGCCTGGTCGACGGCGCCGTGGCGCGCCGGCTGATGATGGAGTGCCTGCACGCGCCTGTCGCGCAGGCGCCCGGCGCGGCCGAGACCGCGCTTGCGGCAAGTGCGGCAAGTGCGCCGGGTGCGGCACCCGCGCAGGATCGATCTGCGACAATATCGCCATGACCGCCATCACCTCCTCCCAGCCTCGTTCCGCTTCCGCCGCCAACGCCACTCCCATTGCCGCCATCGCAACCGCGCCCGGACGCGGCGGCATCGGCGTGGTGCGCGTGTCCGGCCCCGATGTGAGCGCGATCGCGCTGGCCGTGTGCGGCCAGGCGCTCAAGCCGCGCCATGCCACCTACCTGCCGTTCCTCGATGCCCACGGCAAGGCGATCGATCACGGCCTGGCGCTGTACTTCCCGGCGCCGCACTCCTACACCGGCGAAGAGGTGCTGGAGCTCCAGGGCCACGGCGGCCCGGTGGTGATGCAGATGCTGCTGGCGCGCTGCCTGGATGCGGGCCGCGGGATTGGCCTGCGCCTGGCCGAGCCCGGCGAGTTCACGCGCCGCGCCTTTCTCAACGACAAGCTCGACCTGGCCCAGGCGGAAGCCGTGGCCGACCTGATCGAAGCCAGCACCGAAGCCGCCGCGCGCTCGGCCGCGCGCTCCATGGAGGGCGTGTTCTCGCAGGCCATCCACGCGCTGGTGGAGCAGGTGATCCACCTGCGCATGCTGGTGGAGGCCACGCTGGATTTCCCTGAGGAAGAGATCGATTTCCTCGAAGCCTCCAACGCGCGCGGCCAGCTGGCCAATATCCGCGAAGCGCTGAGCGGTGTGCTGGCGCAGGCCAGGCAGGGTTCGCTGCTGCGCGAGGGCTTGTCGGTAGTACTGGCGGGGCAGCCCAATGTGGGCAAGTCGTCGCTGCTCAACGCGCTGGCCGGCGCGGAGCTGGCCATCGTCACGCCGATTCCCGGCACCACGCGCGACCGCGTGCGCGAGACCATCCAGATCGAAGGCATCCCGCTGCATATCATCGACACCGCCGGCCTGCGTGAAGACGCCAGCGACGAAGTCGAGCGCATCGGCATCGAACGCACCTGGGAAGCGGTGCGCCGCGCCGATCTGGTGCTGCACCTGGTGGATGCGGCCGACTACGTGGAGCACGGCTTGTCCGAAATCGACGACGCCATCGACGACCGCCTCTCCGGCCACCTGCCGCCGGGCTCGCCGATCCTGCGCGTGGTCAACAAGATCGACCTGGCGCCCACGGTGGGCGAGCGCCACTTCGGCGCCGACCGCCCGCACGTAGTGGCGGCCATCGGCCCGAACCCGGCCGAGGTATGGATCTCGGCGCGTACCGGCGCCGGCATCGACCTGCTGCGCAACCAGCTGCTGCGGCTGGTGGGGTGGCAATCAGGCAACGAAGGGGCTTTCCTCGCGCGCGAGCGGCACCTGACCGCGCTGCGCAATGCGCAATCGCATTTAGACCTGGCCGAGGAGCGCGCGGCGCAAGAGGCGCAGGCGCTGGACCTGTTCGCTGAAGAGCTGCGGCTGGCGCAGGACCATCTGAACAGCATCACCGGCGAATTCAGCAGCGATGACTTGCTGGGGACGATTTTTACGCGGTTCTGTATCGGGAAGTGACGGCGTGCCGCAGGCAAACAGTCCGCCCCGGATGTCTGCCAACATCCGTCAATATCCGTCAATATCCACCTACACGCAGCCACGCATCATAAAGTCTCATCCTGTTGTCGGATGAAGATGGCCCGGCACCAGGCTGGCACTAAGCTCTCTGGGGGAAAGACCAGCCCCTTCCTCTCATGCAACCATCCCCAAAAAACAGGGAGACATGTGATGAAACAGGGAGCAAGGGATGATCTCAAAGCTGGCTGCGTTTTCAATGTTTCTGATTGTTGGACTGGTCTCCGGATGCGGTGGCGGTGGCGGTGGCACCGAAGTAGCAACCAATAGCTCAGGCACAGGGGGAAGCAGCACAACCCCGCCGACACCCGTAGCCACGCCGGTGACTACACCGTCGACGCCACAGACGGAACTACAAACCACCAAGGCGCTGCTCAAGTCGGCCGCCACGGCCGGTGCGGCGCCGAAGACAATGGCTTCGCCGCCGATCATTACGCCGGGAACGGCGAATATGCCGTCGAACATTGCCGGCAGCACGCTCGTACTCCCCGGTAACACTGCCGCGCTACGCTACGTCGGCGCTGTCGTGCAAGCCGGTCCCCTCTATCCGGACGCGGATCTGGTCAAGAATACCGCGGTGAACTACGGGGGGCTGGGACTGGATTCCAACGTCTATTACATCGAATTCGTCACCGATGCGCCGACGTTCGAGATTCTGGTGAAGGGTAATGTCGATGCCTCCGCCCATCGGTTCCTGGTAGACGGGGAGTACGCCTCCACCACGCCAGTCGCCTACCCAGACGATGGAAACCTGTACCTGACCCGGGTCGATTTCCAGGGCAGCAGGAAGTCAAGGCGGATCCGCATCGAGACGCCGAACATGCGCTTCGGGGGCGTGCGCCTTGCACCTGGCGACTCCATTTCCGCGCCGCCCGCGGAACCCAGGGTGCGGGCCGTGGTGCTGGGCGACTCATTTACGGAAGGCATGGCCGCGGTCGGGTATAGCTTTGACAACTACGCGGCCCGGCTCGGATACCTGGCTGGGTGGAAGGACATGTATCAGTCCGGGGTCGGGGCCACGGGCTATCTGGCCGCGCCTTCCCCCAAACTCAAGTTCCGCGACCGGTTGGCAACCGACGTCTTTCCTTTCAATCCGCATGTTCTCGTCGTCGCCGGCGGCATCAATGACACGGGTTCTTCCAAGGCGGAGCTGCAAGCGGAAGCCACCGCCGTGTTCGACGCTGTAGCAAAGAACCTGCCGAACACCGTCGTCTTTGTCATCGGCCCCTGGTCGCCGGGCTTTCCCCGCACTGACCAGCGGGACGCCATCAAGGCGGCAGTCGGCACGCGCGCGAACTTCTATTTCATCGATAACGTGGCGGAACAGTGGCAAACCGGGACAGGCAATGTTGCCAATCCGAAGGGCGACGGAAATGGCGACCAGTACGTCTCCGACGATGGTGCCCATCCCTCGGCCGCTGGTCATGTCTACCTGGCAGGCAAGGTCGCGGCCGCGGTGAAACAGGTGTTGAACACATTCTGACGTCACACGGCCCGCGGCGGGAAGGAAGCGGATAAGCGGATAGCCGCGCAACGCAGCTTTTGGCTCTCCTCCCGCCGCATGGCGTCACTGGGTCAGGTGAACTTCAGTCAGACGAATTTCAGCAACGAGGAGCCCAGCATGAGCAACTCGTCAAAATGGGTCACCAGGCCAAAGCTCAGCAGGAACATGCCCACATGGAACGAACTCTGGTGGCGGCGGGAAAACTGCAGGACCGGGGCCGCTATAAAGTGGCGGCACCGCGTGAGATTCAGCAACAGGCACATTGCCACGCCCAGCGCCGCCCCGCCCAGCACGTCCGTCGGATGATGCAGCCCGACATAGACACGTGACATGCAGATAAACAGGATGGCATACGCCAGCGCAAAGATGCCGATGCGCCAGGACGCGATCAGCACGCCGGCCGCCACGGCGCACCACAGCATCGCATGATCGCTCGGGAAGGCGCTCCAGGTTCGGATCCGGTCTTCCGAGGACACGAGAAAGCGCAACCCCAGTTCAGGGTTCGCAAAGGGACGGATGCGGAAAGGCACCCAGTGCGCCAGGAATCGGCCCAGCGCCAGCACGCAAAGACCGGCAACAATCGTGGTCACGACGATTTCCCGGTCGCGCAGCTTGTCCGGGCCATCGCGGAACCAGACCCACCACAGCAGCGCGATCATCGGCAAGCCGCGGAGCATATAGAACTGGGTCATGGCCAACGCCGCGCGGTCGATAAAAACCGATCGGAAAGCGAACTGATTCAGGAAGTGAATGATGCTGCTATCAAATGCGTTCATCGCGTCCTCGCCACATGCACGAAATAGCAATCGTTAATCGCCTGTTCGGGGGCTTGGCAAGTATAGGAGAGACCCGATTGGCGCAAGTCACGCTTCTGTTTGCCAACGCACAAGATCGCACACTAAAAGGAAGCCAGGCGATTCTGAACCCTCTGCTTGAACAAGGGCATGGTCTTGCACATTTCGCGTTGCGTTTTTGCACGTCCTGTACGGTGCGCGAAGCGCCGTTGTTCTGCACTCCCCAACTTCTATACTAAACGTGTCGGTGGCGCTGTCCGCGCTACCCGCGGCTGCGGGCCGGCCAGCACGGCAGCCGGCCCGCAAGCCATGGCAAGCATGCCGCGCGGCAAAGGCAGGAATCGGGGGCCTGGCTTCTGGACAGGCGGCGGGGCGATGCGTCCCGCGCAGGTGCAGATGTGCGCACGGCTTCATGATCGGCCCGGACCCAGGCAAGGAGAATGTCATGAACAACGCGCAAGTACCTCTCGTCTCCACCCTGAACCACCTGATCGAGGTCGGCAAGGACGGCGAGCTCAGTTGCACGACCGGAGCCCGCGAAGTGCATAACCCCGAAATACGCGCCATCCTGACCGGCACGGCGGAATCCTGCCGCGCCTCGGTGATGGAGTTGCAGGCGCTGGTGACCCAGCTGGGCGCCGAGCCGCGCGACCGCGGCAGCATGGGAGGCACGCTGCATCGCGGCTGGATGGAGGTGCTGCATGTCATCGCGCCGCACAACGACGATGCGGTGCTGCAGCTATGCGAGCGCGACGAGGAAGCCGCCAGGCGGGAATACCAGTCGGCACTGATGAAGGACATGCCGCCCGAGATCCGTGCGGTGGTGCAACGCCAGTACGAGGGTATCCAGTGGCATCACGACCGCATCCATGCCATGCGGGGGATGCAGATCCACTGAGTCACTGATTCACTGATTCACCGATCCCCGGATCTCGCCGAACGGCGGCGGGCGCCGGCCGCTTACCAGACGAACGGGATCAGCCGGTACCGCACCCTGGCCGCGTACGCTGCGTAGCCGGCAAGGCCGCGCAGTAGTTCGCGGTCTTCCATTGCCGTGCGAAAGACGATGCCGCCGGCGAGCACCAGCGATCCCGCCACGCCGTACCAGGACCCAAGCAGCAGGGCGTTGGCCGGCAGGAAAACCAGCATGACGGCATAGAGCGGATGGCGAACCACGGCGTAGGGGCCGGTTGAAACCACGCGATGCCCGCGCTCGGACTGGATCCGGACGACGGCCGCGAGGAAGGTGTTTGCGTGAAACACGCGGTCGATCGCGGGAAACGACAGCACCAGCAGCACGGCGCCCGCGCACTGCAGCCAGAGCGGCATCGCGGACCAGCGGTAGCGCACTGCGTCCAGGCCCATCAGCACCAGCCAGGCGCACCAGGCAACGCCCACCACCGGCAGCAGCAGCTTGTCCCATAGCGGCTGACCCGGTTGAAAGGGCATTTTCATGCGCTCGGCGAGCAGCGCGGGATCGTACCGCGCCAGACGCTGCGTTGCCCAGGCGCCGCCGCCAAAGAACAGGATGAGATACACCCAGCCGGCGGGCCAGGCCAGCGTTCCCGCCGCGCCAAACAACAAGACCGCAAAGAACAGCGCCTCCACGGCGAGCGTGAACCCGACCTTGAATCCCATGTTGGCCTCTTCGTGGATCAGGCAACGGCGCAGGCAATCGAACCGGCCACCGCGTGCCTGTCATGTCTTCACGTTAGCACGCAACTGGCAGGGCGGCGGCGCCAGCCGGATGCGCTCGCCCGGGGCCGGAGCTGGCTGGGCCGCTTGCCCCTCCAATCAATCGCATGCCGGCGCGGCCAACCGCTACAATGGGCCGTTTCAGCGAACGAGCCCCTGCCATGTCCGATCATCCGCGCTTTACCCTCAATCGCTCGCTCGTCATCCTGGTGCCGCAGCAGCCCTTCTTCGAGTGGATCATGGCCGTGGATACCGATCCGGTGGCCACTCTCACCCTTGAGCATGTGCGCGAGGACCAGAGTGTGTTCCTGGTCCCGGATGATGTCGCGACTTCACCGGAAGCGCTGTTGTGGGTGGAACAGCGCTGGCGCGCCTTCTTCGAATTCATGCTGGGCGAGTGGTTCGACGAAAGCCTGTGGCCCGAAACGCTGACGCTGCAACAGTTTCGCGACTGGTTTACCGTGCAGCACCACTCGATGGTGTTCGACATGGCACCCGACGTCCCGGTCGAGCATGAGGACTGGGAAGACGAGGACGACGGCGAAGCCGGGCTGCGCCACTTGCACTGATCCCCTACGCCAAACCCGCGAGCCCCGCGGAAGTCATCATTGAGTCACACCGCGGGTTGGAAGCGCATGCCCTCCGGCAACCCGGCGCGCCCCCTCCTCAGGCTGTGGACAAGTCTGTGGAGAAGACCGAACAACCCTGTGGGCAAAGCTGTGGGCAACTTTTCCGGCGCCCCCGCCGCAACACCTGGATTGACGGCGCAAAGCGTTGCCACAGGCGGGCTGGCGGGTACCCCGGCCAAGTAGCCACGCAGCGCCGGAATGTCGATGCACAAACATGCGCCTGGCAGCGCGACGGCCCATTTTTATCGCAGGAAACCCCGTTTTGAACCGTACCCAGCAAATCCTTATCGCCATTGTTGCGTTGGCCGTGCTTGCCATGTTGTGGCTCACCGGCAACCATGAAGAACAACAGGTGGAGCCGGCCGCCGAGCCGGTGGCACAGGCATCCCCCGCGTCCGAACCCAACAGCGGCGCGCGCGGCGTGCCCAAGAACGGTACGCTGGACCCGATCAGCATTGACCCGAAGCGCACCACCGACATCCTGCCGCAATACCAGGCGGACACGCTGGTCGATGACTACCAGGAGAACGCTGGCGCGGCCGACGACCGCTACCGCGGCAAGTATTTCATCGTGGAAGGCGTGGCCAGCGGCGTGCGGCGCGAGGCGAACGACTCGGTATTCCTCGATATCCGCTCCAACAGCCCCGCCCTTGTGGTACGCGCCAAGCTCTTGCCGATACAGATCTGCGGCCCCGCCGGGCGCACCTGCGAGGTGGAAGCGCGCGGCACCATGGTGCGGCGCGGACAGAAAGTGGCCGTGGAGTGCACCGGCGCCGGCCAGGTGGATGGCTCGCCCGTGCTCGAAGGCTGCCTTGTGCGCGGCGGCGCAAACTGAGCGCGAGCACTGACTTATCCCTTTTTGCCGCAGCCTCCGGATCGATACTTCGCATGCAAACCCTGCTTTCCGTACTCGCCCTGACCATCCTGATCGTCACCGTGGTGGGCCTGGTGTCCCCGTCCTTTATCAGCAACGCCTTCCTCAAGGGCCGTCCGGTGGGACGATTGCAGATCCTGCTGGTGGGTGTCTTCCTTGCGGCCATCTGCCTGATGGTGGTGGGGACGATGGCTAGCGGCGGTCCGGCAAAGACCTGAAGCGCCGGACGAAGGCGCCGGGCGAGTCAAGACCCGGCACCGTCTGGACACCGTCTGGAATGACAACCGTCTGACAACCGTCGCAAACAGTGCCGCCGACGCCCCTCCGGGGCCTTGTAGGACGCGTCCCACAACAGGATCGGCGCGCCGTCGATAATGCGGAGCCCTGGCGCTGTATATCTTTCCATCACGATACGAACAAACGCCAGCGCCGGAGCCTGAAGTTCGCTTCAGTGCCGGCGGCGCCGAATATCATGATGGAAAGTCGCCTCCCGGGCAGTAGCACCGCGCCGCAAGCCCAGGCATTCGCCAACATCCTCGCCGTGACACGCCGCGCGTGGCAGGTCGCCGGGCAGGGGCACGTTGCCACCGGCCAGCCGGATTCCCGACCCCGCCAGCGCCGCCGCGCCCCGTTCGCGCAGCGCGCTGCCCGTGCCTTCGAGGCGCAGGTGATGGCGCTGCGCTGCCGCCAGGCGTTTGTTGCCTGAGGCCGCCTGACGGCGCCCGGACAAGCTGGCAGCGGATCGAACCGACAGTCTCCAGGGGAAGTCCCCTTCCTGGCCCC
>NZ_JFJV02000101.1:28671-30478 GCF_000611145.1 Cupriavidus sp. SK-3
TGCAGCCGGACGCCACCGCCGGACCCTTTTCCCCGCTCTGTTCCACCGATTGCCGCCGCCACGATGGCCTAAAGTTGGCGCTCGCGCCTGCCGACAACACGGTTCATCCCGCCAGGCGCGCCGCCACGGCAGCCGCCGGGCAGGTCCGCCGGCGCCGGGGTGCGCCGGGCACCCTTGCAGCAGCGAACCAGGAGCATCATGAAGAAAGCATTGCTAGCCGTCACCGCCAGCCTGGGCTTGCTGGCCACCGGCTGCGCCACCTACCAGTCCGTCGTCCCGGTCGACCGCGGGGACCACATCGCCGCAGCGCAGCCGGCCGACGGTACGCTGTTCTGCGTGATCAGCAACCCGGTCGGCAATGCCTACATGGACGCGCTGCGCGATTCCATCCAGGCGCGCGGCTTCGAGTTCAAGGTCTTGCCACCCGGCGCATCGATTGTCTCGTGCCCCTATACCGCGACTTATGTCGCGCAACGGCAGTCGTACTGGCGCGATTTCCTCAGTTCAGCCGAGATCGTCGTCTACATCGGCGGCGACCGCGCCGGCAAGGCGAACTACGACGCGCTGCGCAGCGCCGGCGGCCTGAACCTGAGCAACCTGGTGGTGCCCGAGGCGAAGATCGAGGAACTGGTCGATCAATTGCTGCCCGGCATGCGGCCCAAGCAGTCCACCACCGGCACGGCAGGCGCGCCCGCCGCGCCGCCCCCACCGGCCANGCCCTCACCGGCTACGCCAGCCTGAACACCCGCCCGCGCGCGGACCGGCGTCCAGTCAGCCGATCACCTGGCCCAGCCGCACCACGGTGACGCCGGGGCGCAGTTGCCGCAACGAAGGCATGACCAGTACGCAATCCGGGTACGGCGTGACCACCGGCTCCCCCCCCCCCCCCCCCCCCCCCNGCGCCAGCCGATCACGGTGCCGGCCTCGGCGAAGGTTTCCAGCCCGGTGTACGCGCCGGCGAAGCGGAAATCCATGCTGCTGGCCACCACCGGCTCCGTCACGCGTACCACCCGCTGCGGGTGCAGGAGCCACAGCCAGCCGGCGGGCACGTCGTCGGCATCGATCACGCCGGCGTTGAGCAGGAAGCGCGCGGTGCTGTCCTTGGCCACGCCCACGGCGGTGGCTTCCCAATGCTGGCCGCACTCGACCAGCAGCGCGTTCCTGGCGCTGGCCGGGTCGCCAAAGCCTTCGTAGTCACGCATGCGGCGGCCTTCGGGGTGGCCTTCGTCCACGATCACGTTGGCCGGCGCACCCACGGCGCGCGCGAGGGCGATGCCCTTGTCGAGCGGGCCGGAGACGATCAGCGGCAGGCTCTTCTCGTGCATGGAGTGCAGATCCAGCAGCAGGTCCACGGTATCGATGACCGGGCGCATGGCACGCGCGCGGCGCAGCTCGGATGAATCGCGGGTGGTGTCGTCCAGCACGGCCGCCGTCCACACGCGGTTGAAGTCCTGGTCCACGTAGCGCGACGCATCCGGGCGGGCCGCATCGAAGGTGTGGTACGCGTCGACGTTGGCGAAGGCCAGCGTCAGGCGGCCACGGCGCGGACGCACGCCGAGATCCAGCAGTGCCTTGACGGTGATGGCGCCGCACACTTCGTTGCCGTGGGTCAGCGCGTTGACCATCACGTGCGGGCCGGGCACGCCACTATCGAAGGTGTGGACGTAGGGCACGCCGCAGTTGCCGGCGGCATAGGGGCGGATATCGGGGAATTCGACTTCAACCGGGTAAGCGTCGAAGCTGGGGGCAGTGGTGGTCATGTCTGTGGGTCGGCTAGGTTGCCTGGGTTGCCTGGGTTGCCTGGGTT
>NZ_JFJV02000101.1:30566-34827 GCF_000611145.1 Cupriavidus sp. SK-3
ACAAGCAAATCGTACGCCTGCCGCCGCTTATTCGTGGATGCCGGCGGTCTGGACGATGCTCTTGTACTTCACCGTTTCGCGCTTGATAAAGGTGCCGAACTGGGCCGGGCCGCCCGGCGCGGCTTCCACGCCGGCTTCTGCCAGCTTCTTCTTCACTTCGGGCATGGCCAGCACGGCCTGCATCTCGGTGTTCAAGCGGTCGACCACGGCGCGCGGGGTATTGGCCGGCGCCATCAGGCCGAACCACACACCCATGTCCACGCCCTTGAGCGCGCTGCTTTCGGACAGCGCGGGGACATTGGGCGCCACTTGGGCGCGGTGCCCTTCGGTCACGCCGTAGGCCTTGACCCGGCCGGCCTGGATATGGGGCAGGGCCGACGACAGCACCATCACGGCGAGGTCGATCTGGCCGCCGAGGAGGTCGGTCGACATGGCGGAAGCCCCCTTGTAGGGCACATGGGTGATATTGACCTTGCCCTGCTGCTTGATCAGTTCGCCGGCCAGGTTCAGCGGCGTGCCCACGCCGGACGACGCATAGGCCAGCTTGCCCGGCTGCGCCTTGGCCAGCACGATCAGCTCGTCGGCGTTCTTGGCCGGCAGCGCGGACTTGCCCACCAGCACCATCGGCTGGGTGCCGACGAAGGTGATCGGCGCCAGGTCGCGCTCGCCGTCGTAGCGCACGGCGGGATTGGTCAGGCGCGCGATCGAGACCTCGCTGCCGGACCCCATCAGCAGCGTGTAGCCGTCGGCATCGGCCTTGACCACCTTGGAGGCGCCGATGGTGCCGCCGGCGCCGCCCAGGTTCTCGATGACCACGCTCTGGCCCAGGCGCTTGCCCAGCTCCGGCGCGATCGTGCGCGCCACCAGGTCGACGCTGCCGCCTGCGGTGTAGCCCACCACCAGCGAGATCGGCTTGGCGGGCCAGCCCGAGGCGCCGGCGCCGCCGGCAAGCACACAGAAGGACGCGGCAGCAGCCGCACGCAGCAGTTTGTTCATGGCAGGTCTCTCCCCTTTTTGAATATGCAGGTATGCAGATATCCGGCGATATTAGAGAGCGCGCGCCTGCAGCAACATGCGGCTTTGGCAATGGCGCTTGCCGTTTTGGCAAGTGGCCGATGCGGCATGCGAGGCGGACAAAATCGCGGCGCCATCCCACGCACAATCGTTCAAGACGGCGTCCGTTGCCCCGGCATAAAGTCGTGTGCAACGAACCAGCCTGGTGGAGACGCAATGGAAAACCTGCTTGCTTCCATGCCGGGGATCTGGCGTCCGCTCGCGGCGCTGATCCTGGCGTCGGTGGTCATCATGGGGAGCCCGGGGCCCTCGACGATCAGCGTCACGGCCGTTGGTGCCGCCCATGGCGTGCGGCGCTCGCTCGGCTATGCCTGCGGGCTGATCGCCGGCACCATCGCGGTGCTGCTGATGGCTTCGATGGGCGTGGTGGCGCTAGTCGCGTCGGTGCCGCACGGCGCGCGCGTGCTCGGCGTCCTGTCTGCCGCCTACATCCTCTACCTGGCGTTCAGGATTGCCACCGCGCCACCGCTCGGAGACCAGAGGAGGGCGCTGACGGCTCCCGCGTTCGCCGGCGGCTTCCTGCTGGCCATCGCCAACCCCAAGGCCTACCTGGCGATTGGCGCCGTGCTGGCGGGCACCACCGTCATCGCCGGGCACCAGGGCCTGGACGCCATCGTCAAGATCGCGGTGCTGAGCGCGATGATTGCCGTCATCCACTTGTGCTGGCTGCTGGCCGGCGTTTCGCTGTCCCGCTTCCTCCATGATCCGGTGAGTTCGCGCCTGATCAATGTCTCGATGGCGGCGATCCTCGTAGCCATGACGCTGGCCGCGCTGATGCATTGACGATGCATTGACGGATCGATGCGGGCCAACCGGAGGAAGCCGGACGCCTAGGCCACCACCGCCGCGCGCCAGAACGCCTCCGCCAGCGCGCGCATGGGCGAGCGCGGGCGATAGAGCAGGATCTGCATCGCCAGGTCGGGCTCGCCGCCCGCTTCCAGTCCGGCGCGCACCAGCCGCCCGGCGTGGAGATCGTCGGCGACCAGCCGCGCCGGCAGCCACGCCAGGCCCATGCGCTGGCGCACCATTTCATGCACCGACTCGGCGAAATCGCTGACGGCGATCACATCGAGCCGGCTGGCCAGTCCGCGCCGCGCGATCTCGCCGTTGACCATCCGCCCCAGCGTCAGCGTCTCGGCGTAGGCGATCATCGGCACCGGCGCGCGCTGACCACGTGCGAGCAGCTTGTACTGCGGCCCGCCGCCGTCCGCCGCGGCGCTCACGCAGACCAGGCGTTCCTCGCCCACCAGGTGGAACTGGTAACGCGCATTGTCCAGCGTCACCGGCTGCTCGGGCGAGTTGTAGCAGAGCAGGAAATCGGCATCGCCTTCGGTGAACATCGCCAGCGCGTCGTGCGTGGGAAAGGTGGAAAGCCGGGTGCGGAAATTCGCCGCCACCTTATCGTTGCGCAACGCATGGCGCAGGCCGGCCAGCCACGCCGGCAGCATCGAGCGCGCCAGCGTCTTGCCGGTGGCGATCACCACCGTGCTGGCATCGGCGCGATGTGCCGCGCGCAGCGACAGCCGCGTCTCGTCCAGCGTGCGCAGCGCGCTCTGGGCGGCTTCCAGGAATTGCCGTCCCTCGTCGGTGAGGCGCACGGGGAACACGCTGCGGTCGATCAGCGGCGCGCCCGCCCAGACTTCCAGCGCCTGCATGCGGCGCCCGAACGCGGGCGGGGTGACGTTGCGCAGCTCCGCCGCGCGCGCGAGGCTGCCGGCCTGGGCCAGGCACACAAAATCCTCGAGCCAGCGGATATGCATAAGGACTCGCGCCAACGCGCGTGCAGAAGTGGAAGGGGAAGTGGAAGAGGCGCCATCGCATGCGCGGCGCTGCGAATATTGTAGCTGCACGCGCCTGGCGCCCGCGCGCGGGGGGTCCGGATCACGCACGCGCGGCAAGCGCATCCTCAGGCGGACCCCGGGAAGATTAGAGGCAACACTCCAATATTGCACTTGTGAAACACTCGCCGCGCTCGCTAGGCTCCGTACAGCCGTTTCAAGCATCCGTTTGCCGTCAGAGCAGGGAGCTGTCGCGGTGCGTGGAGTTTCGCCGGGGATCCACTGCATGACAATACGAGACACACCCAATATGAAGACCGGGAAAGGCACGGCAGGAGACACCAAGGCCCGTATTCTTGACGCCACCGAGCACCTGTTTATCGAGGTGGGCTACGAGGCCACCTCGTTACGGCAAGTGACATCGCGCGCCATCGTCAACCTGGCCGCAGTCAACTACCACTTCCGCAGTAAAGACATCATGATGCAGGCGGTGCTGGGCCGCCGGCTCGATCCGCTCAATGCACGCCGCCTGGCGCTGCTCGACGCCTGCGAGGCACGCTGGCGGGGCGAGCAGCTGCGCTGCGAACACGTGATGGGCGCGCTATTCGTGCCCGCGCTGCAGATGGCGCGCGAGCCCGAGGTGGGCGGGCCTTCGTTCCTGCGGCTGCTGGGGCGCGTGTATTCGGATACCTCTCCCTTTATCCAGTCCTACCTGCTCGGCCACTATGCGCCCGTACTCGGCCGCTTCTCCGACGCCTTCGCCCGCGCGCTGCCGGAGATCCCGCCGCATGAACTCGGCTGGCGCCTGACCTTCGCGCTCAAGGCACTCGCAAGCGTGCTGGCCGGCGATACGCCCGGCAACCTGCTGCCGGCGTTCACGCAGGGCCAGGACCAGAGCGACGCGTACTTGCTGGCCCAATTGAGCGCGCTGGTGATGGCCGCGCTGAAGGCACCCGTGCCGGCCAGCCAGCAACTATCCGCCCTGCAGGACGTGTTCCTGATCGGCGAGACCCAGCACGCCGAAGAACGCGCCGGGCAAATCGCGTCGAATGCCCTGAAGGCACAACAGGCAGAACAGGCAGAACAGACACAACGCGCCGACACCTTGCCCATTGCCCCGCGCAAGCCACGCCGCACGGCACACAGCGAAGGCGCCAGGCGTGCCGCCATCGCCAGCCTCACGGTGCCCGGCGCACGCGAGCGGCCCATCATCTTTCCCAGCAATCCGCTCGACGACTGGATGCGCATGCGCTCCAGGACTTAGGGCGGCATACAGCTGCGGCCCCGTCAAAGTCCGAAGATCGAAGATCGAAGATCGAAGGATCGAGTAAGCGAAGAGCTGCAGAAAAAAGCGATATCGCCAGAACCGCGATTCGGCGTAGCCGTGTGGAGCGCCCCCAAGGGCGGTC
>NZ_JFJV02000102.1:0-50279 GCF_000611145.1 Cupriavidus sp. SK-3
TTGGGGGCGCTCCACACGGCTACCAATCGTTGGTTTGGCGGGCTCGCTCCTGCGAATGGCAGTCCTCTCGCCCAGGCGGGATGGGGCGGGCGTTCCTGGACCTGTCCTGCCTATTGCGCCGGCCGCTTGCGGCGCGCGTTGTCCAGGTCCTTGCAGACGACTTCCGCGCCCTGGGTGATGCGCGGGCCGGCCCGGTTGACCAGGTCGCCGTCGATGGCGTACAGGTTGCCGCGCGCTACCGCTGTTACCTGTTTCCAGCGTTCCCACATGGCGAAGTCGGGCAGCGGGCGGTCGGATCGGGTCGCGCCCATGCTGGCGGTCATCATCACTTCGGGGTTGCCGGCGACCACGGCTTCCACCGATACCGTCGGTACCAGCAGGGATTCGTTGGCGAACAGGTTGCGCCCGCCGCAGAGCGCCAGCACGTCGCTGATCAGGTGCTGCCCGCTGAGGGTCATCAGCGGTTGCTGCCAGACTTGGTAGAAGACCGTTACCGGCGGCCGTGCGGCGTAGGTCTGGCGCAGTTTGTCAACTTGCTGGCGGAAGCTGGCGGCGGCGCCGTTGGCGGTGGATTCGGTGCCGAGCAGCACGCCAAGCCTTTCGATATTGCTGGGAATGCCCTCCAGCCTGCGCGGTTCGCTGTAGAACAGCGGCAGGCCGAGTGCGCGCAGCCGGTCGGTCTGCTTTTGCGCATTGCCGTGGCGCCATACCACGATCAGGTCCGGCTTGAGCGCGGCGATGCGTTCGAGATCCAGTGCCTTGTTGTCGCCTACGCGCGGGATGTCGCGTGCCTGCGGCGGGTAGTCGCTGTAGCTCACGGTGCCGACGATGCGCGCCCCGCCGCCGGCGGCGTACAGCATCTCGGTGACATGTGGCGCCAGCGAGATCACGCGGCGCGCGGGTTGTTCCAGCGTGACGGTTTGCCCGGCATCGTCGACCACCGAGACGGCGGCGCCGGCGTTGCCGCAAAGGCCGGTGCCCAGCAGTGTTGTCAGGACCAGCAGGGAACGGGCAGTCATCGGGATAGGGATCATCGGGGTTGTGTCGGGGAAGGTGCCTGTGTGGAGCCGTCTTGATGCATGTCCATGGACATCGCGGCGCATGCGGATGCCAGCGCCGCGTCGAGCCATTGCCACGCTGCTTCTTGCGCCGGGGGCAATCCCAGCCGCAGGCTGGGCGTGGCATCGACGCTGGCCGGTGCGTCGAACAGCCGCGTCCATACGCCTTGCCGCGCAAGCGTGTCGTGCAGCAGCGCCGCATCCGCGCGCGGCACCCAGCTGAACAAGGGGTGGCTCACCGGCGCCAGGCCGTGCGCGCGCAGCATCGCCGCGAGCCGCTGGCCTGCTTGCCGTAGGTGCTCGCGCGTGGCGGCCTGCCAGTTGTGGTCGGCCAGGGCCAGGCGCGCCACCGCGCGCGCCGGGCCGGCCACGGTCCAGTGCCCGAGCTGTTCGGCCAGCGCCGCCAGCAAGGCGGGCTCCGCCAGCACGAAACCGCAGCGCACGCCGGCCAGTCCGTAGAACTTGCCGAGCGAGCGCAGGACCACCAGGCCGGGGAGATCCGAGCGCGCGGCCAGCGACAGCGCGGGCGTGCAATCCATGAAGGCTTCGTCGAGCAGAAGCGTGCCGCCGCGCGCCGCCAGATCGGCATGCCACGACAGCAGCGTGTCTTGCGTGAGCGTGCGCCCGGTGGGGTTGTTGGGGTTGACCACCACCAGGTGGTCGAGCCGCGCGGCAAGGTCGCCGCGCGCGAAATCCGCTTCGGCCAGCGGCATAACCTGATGCCCGGCGCGGGCGAAGGCGGGCGCGTATTCGCTGTAGCCCTGCGCCGCCACGCCGACGCGGCCCGGTTTGAGCAATTGCGGCAGGGTGCGGATGGCAGCCTGCGAGCCGGCCACCGGCAGGGCTTGCGGCGCGCAGTACGCCTGCGCCGCAAGCTCCGCCAGGCCGTCGCCGTCCTGCGGCAGCCGTTGCCATGCGTCGGCGGGCAGGGCCGGCACGGGATAGCCGTCGGGATTGATGCCGGTGGAAAGATCGAGCCAGTCTTCGGCTGGCCGGCCGTAGCGGCGCACGGCGGCGAGCAGGTCGCCGCCGTGGCGGATCGGTGTACTCATGCGATGCCGTATTGGAGGAGGGCGGCGCTGGCGCCGGCGGCGGCCAGCCATAGCCAGAGCGTGCGTTGAACCAGCCGGAGGCAGGCGTGCACATCGGCGGCGCCGGGTGCGCGTCCCTCGCCAAGCGGCGGACGCTCCTCCCATTCGCCGTGGTAGCGCGCGGGCCCGCCCAGTGCCACGCCGACGGCGCCGGCGCCGGCGGCCATGACCGGGCCCGCATTGGGGCTGGACCATGCCGGCGCCTGCGCCCGCCAGCAGCGCAGCGCTTGCACGGTGCGTCCGAGCAGTGCGTAGGAGAGCGCGGTAAGGCGGGCGGGCGCGAGGTTGAGCACGTCGTCCAGGCGCGCGGCGGCCCAGCCGAAATACAGCAGGCGGGGCGTGCGGTAGCCCCACATCGCATCCAGCGTATTGGCAAGGCGGTAGGCGATCACCGCCGGCGCGCCGCCCAGCAGGAACCAGAACAAGGCACCAAAGATGGCGTCGTTGCCATTCTCCAGCGCCGATTCGCAAGCGGCGCGGGCCAGCGCCTCGCCGTCCGCGTCGGCGGTGTCGCGCGAGACGATGCGTGCCGTGAGCTGGCGCGCATCGGCGAGATTGCCTTGCGCCAGCGCCCCGGCGATCGGCGCGATATGCTGGGCCAGGCTGCGCGCGCCCAGCGCGGCGTAGAGCGCCAGTGCCTGCAACAGCCAGCCCAGCACCGCGCTGAACTGCGTGGCGGCATGCACCAGTACGCCGGCCAGCGCTGCCGGCGCCAACACCATCAGCGCCCAGGCGGCCAGGCCGGTGAGCCGCTGGCGCAGCGGCGCGCCGCCACGGTTCAAGCGGCGTTCCAAGGCCGCAGCGAGGCGGCCGAAACCCACCAGCGGATGCCAGCGGCGCGGCTCGCCCAGCCACTGGTCAATCAGCACGCCGGCTACGGCGGCGGCCACGCAGGCGGTCCAGGTAAAGTCGGGAAACGGCCACCACGAAAGCAGCGAAGACAGCATCAGCACGCCGGGTCGGCGCCTTTCACGCTGACGGGAATGCCTGCCACCAGCAGCCGCACGCGGTCCGCGGCGGCGGCCAGCTTCTGGTTCAGGCGGCCCAGTTCGTCCACGTAGAAACGGGTGATGGCGCCCATCGGCACCACGCCGAAGCCGATCTCGTTGGAGACCAGGATGACGTGGCCGGGCAGGGTGGGCAACGCAGTCAGCAGCGCGTCGATTTCCTCGGTGAAGGCGGCCGGCGGCGTCACCAGGCCATGCTCGGGATAACTGCGGGCGTCGAGGAACAGCAGGTTGTTGAGCCAGAGCGTAACGCAGTCGACCAGGATGCAGCCATTGTGGGTCGCGTGCGCGTACAAGGCGTCGGCAAGGTGCAGCGGCGCCTCGACCAGGCCCCACTCGGCCGGGCGCCGGGCGCGGTGCAGCGCAATGCGCACCTCCATCTCTTCATCGGCGCTGTTGTCGTCGTGGCGCGCGGTGGCGATATAGGTGACGGGGCCCCCGGTGGCCGCGGCATGGTCGGCCGCCATCTGCTCGGCAAAGTGGCTCTTGCCCGACCGTGCCCCGCCGAGCACCAGCGTGAGCTGGCGTGCGCGGCCGGCCGCCGCTGCGGCGTGCGGCGCGGTCGCGGCCTGGGGCGAGCGTTCGCCGGCCGGTGCGTGGATGGTTGCGCCGACGGGCTCGGTGGCGGTGGCGGAGGCATGTGCCGGGATCATCCGGGTATTGTAGCGGGCGCATCCATGGATCGCACGCCCGCAATGGCGCGCGCAGGACCGCCGGGAAGCACGCCGGTGCGATAATCCCACGATGCAAAAAAATCTCTCCGAAGCCACCGCGCAGGCGCTGCCGGGTGGCTTGCGCGGTACCTTGATGGTGCAGGGCACCACCTCCGACGCCGGCAAGAGCACCCTGGTGGCAGGCCTTTGCCGGGTGCTGGCCCGCGCCGGCGTGCGCGTGGTCCCGTTCAAGCCCCAGAACATGGCGCTCAACAGCGCGGTCACCGCCGACGGCGGCGAGATCGGGCGCGCGCAGGCCTTGCAGGCGCTGGCCGCCGGGCTGGCGCCGCATACGGACATGAATCCGGTGCTGCTCAAACCCAGCAGCGATACCGGCGCGCAGATCATCATCCATGGCCAGGCGCGGCTGGATCTGGATGCGCGCGCCTATCACGCCTACAAGCCGGTGGCGATGCAGGCGGTGCTGGCCTCGCACCGGCGCCTGGCCAGCGCCTACGAGGTAGTCATGGTGGAGGGCGCCGGCAGCCCGGCGGAGATCAACCTGCGCGACCGCGACATCGCCAACATGGGTTTTGCCGAAGCGGTCGACTGCCCGGTGGTGCTGGTGGCCGACATCGACCGCGGCGGCGTGTTCGCCCACCTGGTAGGCACGCTGGACTGTCTGTCGGAATCCGAACGCGCGCGCATCAAGGGCTTCATCATCAACCGCTTCCGCGGCGACATCGCGCTGCTGACGCCCGGGCTGGACTGGCTGGAGGCGCGCACCGGCAAACCCGTGCTGGGCGTGCTGCCCTACCTGCATGGCCTGCACCTGGACGCCGAGGACGCCATCATCGGCTCGCAGTCGGCCAAAGAGGGCGAACTGCTGCGCGTGATCGTGCCGGTGCTGCCGCGCATTTCCAATCACACCGATTTCGATGCGCTGCGCGCGCATCCGCAGGTGGACCTGGGCTTCATCGGCCCTGGCATGCCGATCCCGCCGGCCGACCTGATCGTGCTGCCAGGCAGCAAGAGCGTGCGCGCCGACCTGGCCTTCCTGCGCGCCAATGGCTGGGAGCCGGCCCTGCGCCGGCACCTGCGCTATGGCGGCAAGGTGATCGGCATTTGCGGTGGCATGCAGATGTTGGGCCGGCGTGTGGACGACCCGGCCGGCAACGAGGGCACGCCCGGCAGCAGCGAAGGCTTCGGACTGCTGGACTACGAGACGGTCCTGGCGCCGCACAAGCAGCTGCGTGTGGTGAGCGGCCGGCTGGCCTTGGAGGACGACAGCGAGGCCGCCGTGCAAGGCTACGAGATTCATATGGGCGTGACCACCGGCGCGGCGCTGGCGCGCCCGGCGCTATGGCTCGAAGGCGAGCGCCCGGACGGCGCGCAGTCGGAGGACGGCCAGGTGCTGGCCTCCTACGTCCACGGCCTGTTCGACCGGCCCGAGGCGTGCGGCGCGCTGCTGCGCTGGGCCGGGCTGGCGCGGGCCGAAGGCGTCGACCTGGCCGCGCTGCGCGAGGCGTCGCTGGAGCGGCTGGCCGACACGCTTGCCGCGCATCTCGACCTGGGCGCCTTGCTGGCGCCCTTGCAAACTTAGCCGCTGGCCGGGCCGCCCGCGCGCGGCAACTGCTAAACTCGCAGGCGGGTCCGCTCCGCCGGGGCCCGCTTACGACAAACGGCAAGGCCGTGGCGGAACCCGGAGCGGCGCGCCCGAGGGCAGCGCCGCCATGGAAAGCCATTGCGGAGACACCCATGCCTGTAGTTGTGATCGCCAATCCCAAAGGCGGCGTAGGCAAGACCACGCTGGCCACCAACCTGGCGGGCTATTTCGCCAGCGCCGGCCATGCCGTGATGCTGGGCGATACGGACCGCCAGCAATCCTCGCGCGCCTGGCTGGGTTTGCGGCCGGCCTCGGCGCCGGCCATCCGCACCTGGGACATCAGCTCCGACCAGATCGCACGTCCGCCCAAGGGCACCACCCATGTGGTGCTCGACACCCCGGCCGGCCTGCACGGCTGGCGCTTCAACGACGTGATGAAGCTGGCCCACCGCGTGGTGGTGCCGCTGCAGCCTTCCTTGTTCGATATCCTGGCCACCCAGGATTTCCTCGCTCGCCTGACCGACGACAAGCGCGTGCGCCACGGCGAGGTGGAGGTTGGCGTGATCGGCATGCGGGTCGACCTGCGCACCCGCTCGGCCGAGCAGTTGCAGCGCTTTGTCGCGGACCTGGGGCTGCCGGTGCTGGGTTTCCTGCGCGATACGCAGAACTACGTGCAGCTGGCCGCGCACGGGCTGACCTTGTGGGACGTGGCGCCATCCCGCATGGCGCGCGACTGGGAGCAGTGGCAGCCCATCATCGGCTGGCTGGAGCAGCCCGCCCTGGCTAAGCGCCCAGCCGCCTGAGCAGGGCGTCCACCGACGGCCAGCTGACGCGGCGTACGGTCACGATAAGGCTGGCGCCGGGAAACGCATCGTCGAACGGTTCGCTTTCGATGCCGTCCAGGCGCCGGTAGAACTCGCGCGCCTGGGTGTTGCTGTCCAGCACATAGAGGAAGAGCGGCTGCCCGGGCCATCCGCTGGCCGCGCGCCGCGCGCAATGCGCGAACAAGCGCTTGCCGAGGCCCAGTCCATGCCATTGCGGCAGCACATGCAGGTTGTCCAGGTACACGCCGAATTGCGGCTCGGCTTCCGGTTGCAGGCAGGCAAAGCCGGCCGGCTCGCCATCCACGCGGGCGAGCGTGACCTCCAGCGGCCCCTCGGCGCCATCCACCAGGCGTGCCCGCCAGGCCCGCAGGCGCTCGGTCGGCACTTCCCGTTCCAGGTAATCCGCCGGCAACTGGCCCTGGTAGGCGTGGCGCCAGCTTTGGGTGTGCAGGCCGGCAATCAGCGAGGCATCTTGGGCCGCGGCGGGCAGCAATTCGATCGATCTGGGCATCTTCAGGGCAGGAATGCGGGGCCGGCGGTGGCCGCGCACGCCATTCTGCCGCAATCCGGTGCGGCCCCGCCACAGTCTTGCTCCCGTCACGCGCCGGCTTGTAACGCCTGATAGAATCGCGAATCTTTCGCATTCTCATTTTTACTGGCGCTACGTATCCATGCGTTGCCAGCCTGTGATGCGTAATACATAACCCCCCCAAATCTGCTCTCTGCCTCCCATGGTCACCGGCCGCCTGCGCGTTGTCATCGTCAAGATTCATCTCTACATCGGCTTAACGCTGGGTTTGCTGTTCGTCATGCTGGGCCTGACCGGCACCGCCATCGCCTGGCGCGACGAACTCGATGCGCTGCTCAACCCCGGATTGCTGACCGCCTCGGCCGAGGTGCCGCTGCCGGTCGCGCCGGCGACGGTACAGGCGGCGACCGACAAACTGCAGGCCGATCCGCGCTACGGCCGTCCCGGGCTGCTGATGCTGCCGTCCACGCCGCACGAGGTGTTCGTGGCCTGGTATCCGCTCAAGGGCGCGGATGCCGGCCGTTCGCGCCAGGTCATGGTCGATCCCGTCACGCTGGCGGTAAAAGGGGAGCGGGTCTGGGGTGAGCCGGGGCTGTCGCGCCCGCTGCTGATGCCCACCTTGTTCCAGGTGCACCATTACCTGCTGTCTGGCGAGACGGGCCGGACCATTCTCGGCATTGCCGGCATGCTGCTGCTGGTGATGGTGATTAGCGGTGTCGCGATGTGGTGGCCCAAGCTCAAGCCGCGCGCGGTGTTGCATGCCTTTCGCATCACGCACGGCGGCTCCTGGTCGCGCTTCAATTATTCGCTGCACCGCGCGGGCGGCATCTTCGCGGCGCCGGTGCTGGCTACCATGGCGTTTTCCGGCTGGTACCTGGACCTGCCCAAGTGGGTGACGCCGCTGGTGGCCGGCGTGATGACGGTGACGCCACCCGGCAAGCCGGCATCGGCGCCTGTGCCCGCCGGAACGCCGCCGCTCGGCGCGGCGCAAGCGGTCAGCGCGGCCCAGGCGCTTTACCCCGCCGCGCAGGTCACGCGGGTGAGTTTCCCGCGCAAGGCCGGCGATCCCTTCGAGGTCCGCGTGCGCCAGCCCGGAGAGGTCCGCCAGGGCAGCGGCGCCACCCGGATCTGGCTCGATGCCCACACGGGCAAAGGCCTCGGCGTGCGCGATCCGATGGCCGCGCCCGCCGGCGATACCTTCCTCAACTGGATGTACCCGCTGCATACCGGTGAAGCCTTCGGTTTGCCGGGGCGGATCTTTATCTCGGTGTTCGGGCTGGTGCCGCTGCTGTTCGCCGTGACCGGAGTGCTGATCTGGTGGAAGCGGCGGCGCGGGCATCGGCGCCATGTGGCCCGGACGCTGCAACGCGCCGGGGTGCGGACCGCCTGACCGGGCCGGGTCTGCCCGGGCGGTGCCCCGGCAGGGCCTTGAACGACAAAAAGAGAAGCGGCCCTGGGGCCGCTTCTCTTTGCTGCGGGGTAGGTGCGGCGCCAGCCGCTCCCGGCGTCAGATCTCGAGATTGTCGATCAGCCGGGTAGCCCCCAGCTTGGCTGCCGTGAGGATCACCAGCGGCTCGCCCGCCACGTATTCCTCGCGGGTCGGCGGCTGCAGGTCTACCTGCTTGCGGATGGCAATGTAGTCCGGCTTCCAGCCGCGCGCCTGCAGCGCAGCCTGTGCATTGGCCTCGATCGCGGCCAGGTCGGCGCTGGCGCTGTTGGCGGCCAGCACGGTATTGCGCACGTCATGCAGCGTCTTGTAGAGCACCGGTGCCTCGGTGCGCTCGTCGGGCGTCAGGTAGCGGTTGCGCGAGGATAGGGCCAGGCCGTCCTCGGCGCGCACGGTCTCGGCCGGCACGATGTCGATCGGCAGCGCGAACTGGTTCACCATGCGGCGCACGATCATCAGCTGCTGGTAGTCCTTCTTGCCGAATACCGCCACGCGTGGCTGCGCGCACGAGAACAGCTTCATCACGACCGTGCAGACGCCTTTGAAGAAGCCGGGGCGGAATTCGCCTTCGAGGATGTCGCCGAGGTCGTGCGGCGGCTCCACGCGGTATTCCTGGGGCTCGGGGTACATGTCCCGCTCAGTCGGCGCAAACAGCACGTACACGCCTTCCTTCTGCAGCTTCTCGATGTCGTCTTGCAGCGTGCGCGGGTACTTGTCGAAATCCTCGTTGGGACCGAACTGCAGCCGGTTGACGAAGATTGACGCGACCACCGGGTCACCGTGCTGGCGCGCCAGGCGCATCAGCGACAGGTGGCCTTCGTGCAGGTTGCCCATGGTCGGCACGAAGGCCGCCCGGTTCTGTCCGCGCAACTGGTCCCGCAACTCGTGAATGGAGGAGATGACTTTCATGAAGTTGGTGTGCTGGTCGTGGTAGGAATGACCCTGGCGCATACGCGCGCCCGAAAAGCCGGTCTGGTGCTCTTGGTGGCGCCGACTGTCGGCGGATTGTAGAGCATGTGGCCCGAGGCGGGCGCCGCTATCGGTGCGGCCTAGCTGGGAATGTACGCCAATCGCACATAAATCGGCGCAAACGGCTCGGCCTGGGTGATCTCCACCAGGGCTTCGCGCGAGAGCTCCAGCATGGCGATGAAGTTGACCACCACAACCGGCACGCCCTTGCCGGAGCGCACGGCTTCGTCGAAGAGCTCGCTGAATTCCATGAAGCGCGTATGCTGCAGGCGCCGCAGGATATGGCTCATGTGCTCGCGCACCGACAATTCCTCGCGCGATATCTTGTGGTGCTGGTTGAGCCTGGCGCGCTTGAGCACGTCGGCCCAGGCGGCCTGCAGGTCCACGACCTCGACATCGGGAAAGCGCGGCGCGAGGCTTTGCTCGATATAGACCTGCGAGTGCAGGAAGTCGCGCCCGAGCTGTGGCACCTGGTCGATGCGCATGGCCGCCAGCTTCATCTGCTCGTATTCGAGCAGGCGGCGCACCAGTTCGGCCCGGGGATCCTCTTCTTCCTCGTCGCTGTCGCTTTTCTTCACCGGCAGCAGCATGCGCGACTTGATTTCGATCAGCATGGCCGCCATCAGCAGGTACTCGGCCGCCAGCTCAAGATTGCTCTTGCGGATCTGGTCGATATACGTGAGGTACTGGCGCGTCACTTGCGCCATCGGGATATCGAGGACGTTGAAGTTCTGCCTGCGGATCAGGTAGAGCAGCAGGTCCAGCGGCCCTTCGAACGCTTCCAGGAAGATTTCCAGCGCATCCGGCGGGATGTACAGGTCCTGGGGCAGCTTGAACAGCGGCTCGCCATACAGGCGCGCGAAGGCCATGCCGTCGACGGCGGCCGGCGTGGAGTCCTGTCCGGGTGCCACGCTGGGCAACTCGATCGGCGGCTTCAGCTTGTCCTGCTCGCTCTGGTTCATCTAGGGGCGGGCGCTCGAGGGGGCGGGTACGGCTTCAGTCCAGCGAATAGACGTAAGGCTTCTGCGCCACGCGGGAGGCGTCGGCGCGGGCACGTTCTTCGAGATTGATCGGGCTCTTGTCCCACAGCAGGGCGCGGCCCTGGCGTTGTTCCGCTTCCAGGGAAGGGCGCTCATCCTTGAGCGACTTCAGGAACTGGGTGATATCCGATTCGTAGAGAGCCATGACGGGAAACAGTGGGGAATTGTCGAACGAGCCCGGATTTTACCGTATTGGCAGGGTCAGTAACGGGATTGCACGCGATTCCACCATTTTGATCCCACGCCCCTGATGCGCGGCCGCCTGGGGGTGGTGCCTGGGGGTGGTCTTTTTGGCGCCATCGGGCAGGCTGGCCGCCCGGGTGTGGTCAAATATCGACTTTGCGTGACGTGCACCAATCGATGAGGATGGATCCAGGGCCCCCGCGTACCATGCTTGCCGGCTTTGTCGCCGCCTCCGGCGCAGAGCCGGGGGCCGTGGCCGCGCTGCGCCGCCTGGCGCGTCCGTTGCTGGCGGCCCTGGCGCTGTCCGCGGGGCCGGCCGCTGCCGCCTACAACGTCGAGGTGGAGGCGCCCAAGGCGATCAAGGAAATCCTGCAAGACCACCTGGACCTGTCACGCTACAGCGCGCGCGACGACATCTCGCCGGACCAGTTCAACTACATGGTCGAGACGGTTGGCGAGCAGGTCCGCCAGTTCACCTCCACCGAAGGCTATTTCGATCCGCAGACCACCGCCAAGGTGGAAGGCAGCGGCGATAAGCGTACCGTGACCATCACGGTGGACCCTGGCGCGCGCACCGTGATCCGTGCGGTCGACGTTAGCGTGAGCGGCCCCGCCGTCACCCAGTCGCCGGAGCAGATTGCCGAAATCCGGGCCAAATGGGGCCTGCCGGTGGGCGAGCCGTTCCGGCAGGGGGGGCGGGGCNAGGCGGACTGGTCCAAGGCCAAGGACGACGCCCTGGTGGAGTTGCAGAGCCATACCTACTACGGCGCCCGCATGACCGGCTCGCAGGCGCGCGTCGACCCGGACGAACATGCTGCGGATCTGAGCGCGCGTTTTGCCAGCGGCCCGGCATACCGCATGGGACCGCTGAAGATCAGCGGGTTGCGGCGTTATCCCGAGCAGATCATCCGCAACGTCAATCCGCTGTACGAGGGCGAGCCGTACCGCGTGGAGCGCTTGCTGGAATTCCAGCGGGCAATCCAGAACCAGCCCTATTTTTCCAACGTGCAGATCGACCTGGGCCAGCAGGAGTCGACGGATCAGGGCAAGGTGACCGAGGCGGGCACGGCCAGCAATGCCGAGCCAAAGGTCGACATGAACGCCGACAAGGTCACCGTGCCGGTGTATGTGCGCGTGCGCGAGTATCCCGTCAACCGGCTCTCGAGCGGCGTGGGCTACACCACCGATACCGGCGCCCAGGTCGAAGGCCGCTATTCCTATTACAACCTGTTCAACCGTGCCTGGGTGTTCGATTCGCAGGCACGCATCGAGCAAAAACGCCAGTACGTTTTCGCGGAGATGGCCATGCCGCCCGATAGCAGGACGTACCGCAACAGCGTCTACAGCAGCTACGAACGCACCATCGACCTGGAAAGCACCGACCTGACCAGCCTGCGCACCGGCCTGAAGCGCTCCCGCTCGCGGGAGAATTACGACACCACCATCTCGCTGGACTATTACTACGACAACCTGCAGCCGTTCGGCGAGCCGAACCAGCTCAGCCGGGCGCTGGTGCCGGCCTTCGCATGGACGCGGCGCGACGTGGACAACCCGGTGTTCCCGCGCCGCGGCAATGTCATCAATACGCAGGTTGGCGTGGCGGCCCAGCACGTGCTGAGCGACGAGACCTTCTTCCGTGTCTACGGCCGTATCCGCCAGTACATCCCGGTGGGCAAACGCGACCTGGTGGTGGCCCGGCTGGAACTGGGCGCCGATATCACCAGAGGCGACGTCACCAAGGTGCCGGCCTCGCTGCGCTTTCGCGCCGGCGGCACCGATTCGATCCGGGGCTACAGCTATCAGTCGATCGGCACGCGCGACGGCGCCAGCGTGCTGCCCGCCAAATACCTCGGCACTGCCAGCCTGGAATACCAGTACTGGTTCCTGCCCGACTGGGGCGCCGCGGTTTTCTGGGACGTGGGGACCGCCACCGACAACCTGACGGGCGTCAAGCTCTATAACGGCGTGGGTATCGGGGCGCGCTGGCGCAGCCCGGTCGGGCCGGTGCAGCTCGATATCGGCTACGGCATCCAGCAGACGCAGTTCCGCCCGCATATTTCACTTGGAGTTGCGTTCTGATGGCGATGCGACCCTGCCGGCAGGCCGGCGCCTCCCGTCCACGCAGCCGCGAGGCGTTTGCCGCATGAGCATCCCCGACATGCCTCCCGTTCCCGCCCGCGATGCTGGCGCACCCGGACCGGCGCGTCCGCGCCGGACGCGCGTCTGGCGCTGGCTGGCGTGGCTGGTGGCGGTGTTGCTCGTGCTGCTGCTGGCGGCGCTGTCGGCAGTGGCGCTGGCCCTGCGCACCGAGGCGGGTACGCGCCAGCTTTGGTCAATGGCCACGCGGCTGTCCGACGGCGTCTTGTCCGGCAAGCTGGAGGGCGGCACGGTGGCCCGGGGCCTGCGCCTGCGCGACGTAGTGTTCGCGAGCGGCGAGACACGCGTGACGGTGGACCGCCTCGATGGCGACTGGTCGTTCAACTGGTCGCCGACCCGCTTGCATGTCAAATGGCTGCGCATCGGTGCGGTGACGCTGCGTTTGCCTCCGGCCCAGCCCGGCAGCGCGCCTGCCACGCTGCCCAAGTCGCTCGAGCTGCCGCTGTCGGTGGACGTGGATACGCTCACCCTGGCACGCCTGGCCTTGCTGGAGGGGCCGGCGGCTACGCCCAGCGAGATGGTGTTTGCCGACCTGGCGGGTTCGCTGCATTCCGACGGGCAGCACCATCGCGCCAGCGTGGAACACCTGGTCACGCCGTATGGCAATCTCGCCGCCAATGCGCAGATCGCCGGCCAGGCGCCTTTCGCGTTGACCGGTGCGGGCCTGCTGGAGGGCAGCTGGGAGAAGGAGGCTTTCAGCATCAGCGCCAGCATGCGTGGCTCGCTCGCCGCCCTGCGCGCGGAAGTCGAGGCCAGCGGCGATCGAATGCGCGGCCGCGCCGGGGCCGACCTGACGCCGTTCGGCAAGGTGCCGTTCACCCATGTGGTGGTCAACGGCGAGCACATCAATCCGCGCCTGTTCAGCGCTTCGGCGCCGCAAGCCAACCTGTCCGTGCAGGCCGAGTTGCGGCCGGTGGACGGGGCGGGCGCACCGGCACCGGCACCGGCAGCGGCGGCATCCTCGCCGGCGGCTGCCAGTGCCCCGGTTGCAACGGCATCGGCGGTTCCCGCCTCCGCCGCCGGCGCAAAGCCCGCCGGCGCCACCGACGAGGCGCCCCTGCGGGTAGCGGGCGACGTGCGCATCGTCAACCATGACGCCGGCAAGCTCGACGCCGAGCGCCTGCCGGTGGAGTCGGTGCAGGGGCACATCGAGGTCAGCGAGACGGCACAGACGGTGCGCGACCTGCGCGTGGCACTGGCCGGCGGCGGCGAGATCCGTGGCGGCGGCGCGCTGCACGAGGGCCGCGGCGGCTTTGACCTCGACGTGCGCAACCTCGACCCGCAAGCCCTCTATGGCAGCCTGAAGCGCGTGCGTTTGTCCGGCCCGGTGATCCTGCGGCTGGAGCCCGGCCGCCAGAGCGCGGCGCTGGACCTTGCCGGCGGCGAGTTCAAGCTGTTCGCCGATGCGCGCCTGGACGCCGAGGCAGTGACGCTGACCGCGCTGCGCGCCGGCATCGGTTCGGGCACGCTCAACGCCGAGGGCAAGCTTTCGCTCAAGGACGGGCAGCCCTTCAGCTTCAAGGGCAAGCTCACCAACTTCGACCCCGCGCGCGTCGCCACGGTGGCGCCCGGCCGCATCAATGCCGATTTCACCGCCAGCGGGACACTTGCGCCGGAGTTGCGCGTGGGGCTCGATTTCTCGGTGCGCGACAGCGTCTATGCGGGGCTGCCCATGCGCGGCGAGGGCAAGCTGCGCCTGGCCGGCGAGCGCCTGCTGCCGAGCCAGGCCACGATTGACATGGCCGGCAACCAGGCTCAGCTCAGCGGCAGTTTCGGCGCGCGCGGCGACCGCCTGAAGCTGCATGTGGACGCGCCGCAGCTCGAGCGGCTCAAGTTCGGCGTGGCCGGCGTACTCAAGCTCGATGCCGACGTCACCGGCACCCTGGCGCGGCCGGAAATCGTGGGCACCTATAGCGCCCAGTCGCTGGTGGTGGGCCCGCACCATGTCGCCAGCGCCAGCGGCAGCGCGGAGCTGCGCGGGGGGCTGGACGGCACGCTCGCGCTCCAACTGAACGCACACGACTATCGCGGCCCGGTTGCCACGCTGCGCACGCTCGACGTGACGCTCAGCGGCACCCAGGCCAGGCACAGTTTCGAGCTGAAGACGGCCGGCGCACTGCACGACAAGCCGATGCAGCTGACGCTGGCGGGGCAGGGTGCCTGGCAGGGCCAGGCCGGCTGGAACGGCACCATCCGCACCCTGGAAGAACGCGGCACCGTCAATGTGCGGCTGATAGCGCCTGCACAGCTGCTGGTGGCCGACCAGCATGTGCGGCTGGGCGCCGCCGGCCTGCAGTTCGAGCGCGCCCGCGTCAATGTGGACAGTTTCGAGTTCGATCATGGCCGCATCCGCACGCAGGGCAACCTCGACGGCTTGCAGGTGGCAAACCTGCTGCGCCTGGCCGAGGCGCTCAGCGGCGAGGCGCCGCCGGTGCGCTCGGACCTGGTGCTGGACGGGCGCTGGAACATCACGCTGGCCGAGACCGCCTCCGGCTTCGCCGAGTTGCGCCGCCGCAGCGGCGATGTCTCAGTGAGCGCGGGTCGGGGCTTCACCACCCTGGGACTTGGCGAGAGCGCGCTGCGCGCCGAGTTTGCCGGCAGCCGCGTCAACCTGCGCGGCGGCGTCGAAGCCGCGCGCCTCGGGAAGCTGGTGGTGGACGCGTCCGCCGGACTGCTCCAGGACCAGGGCCTGATGACGGTGACGCCGGCTTCCGCGCTGGCGGGCAAGGTGTCGCTGGATGTGCCGAAGATCAAGACGCTGGAAGCATTCACCGGGCCGCAATACGCGTTCGATGGCAAGCTGGCGGCCACCCTGCAGCTTGCCGGCACGGTCGGCAACCCGTTGCTCACCGGCAATATCGACGGCAGTGGCATCGCTATCACGCTGTACGACCTGGGCATCCGCCTGACCGACGGCATCGTGCGCGTCGCGCTCGACCAGAACGCCATTGAGCTCAAGCAAGTGGAATTCCGCGGCGGCGACGGCAAGATCGTGGCCACCGGCAACGTGAAGCTGGGCGAGACCGATCCCAACCTGACCGGCAAGATCGTGGCCGACAAGCTCCAGATCTTTGCCAGCCCCGAGCGCACCCTGATCGTTTCCGGTGATGCCAGTATCGTGAACGAGAACCGCCAGATCGTGATCCGCGGCAAGTTCCGCGTGGACAGTGGCCTGTTCGACCTGCCCAAGGCCGGTGCCCCGGAGCTGGGCGACGACGTGGTGGTGGTGCGCCGCCGCGACCAGCGCGAGATCAAGACTGCCGCCACGCCCGTGCCGGAAACCAGGCCGGCCAGCCGCTTCAGCCCGCTGATCGATCTCACGCTCGACCTGGGAGACAACTTCCGCTTCCGCGGGGCCGGCGCGGACCTGCGCCTGGGAGGACAGCTCGGCATCAAGAGCGCGCCGCTGACCCCGCTGCGCGCCACCGGCACCATTCGCGTGACCGACGGTACCTATGAAGCCTTCGGGCGCAAGCTGAACATCGAGCGCGGCATCGTCAATTTCAACGGTCCGGTGGACAATCCCAACATCAATATCCGCGCCATGCGCCGCAACCAGGAGGTGGAGGCCGGCGTGGAAGTGACCGGCACGGTGCGCCTGCCGCGCGTCAGGCTGGTGTCGGAGCCGAATGTGCCGGAGGAGGATAAGCTGTCATGGCTGATGTTCGGTTATGGTGCCGAATCCGCCGCCGCCGGACAGCAGAAGCAGCTCGGTGGTGCGGCCCTGGGCGGCGCTGCGCTGGGGATGATCGGCGGGCGCGCCGGCAAGGGAATCGTGCAGCATTTCGGCATCGACGAGTTTTCCATCGGTCCGAGTACCGCGGGCCTTAACGACCAGCAGGTGGTAAGCGTGGGCAAGGCAGTGACCGAGCAGATCTCGGTGGGCTATGAGCAGAGCCTGACCAGTGCTTCCAGCGTGTTCAAGCTGACCTGGGCATTCTCGCGGCGCTGGTCCCTGGTTGCCAAGGGTGGTTCGATCAGCGGCCTCTCCCTGTTGTTCAACCGCCGCTTTGACAGTTGGGGCAATTTGTTTACCGGCGCGGGCGGCCGCGCCAGATCCGAAGGGAGCCAGACCGATGGCAGCAATGAAATCAACAGCAAGACCAGCGACGATGCCCCCCGCGGTGCCGCCTCGGATGCCGCGCCTGCGCGGCCCTGAGGGGCAACGCTATCGCCTCCCTTCAGATACTGCCGCGTCGTACCGACGCCTTGCCGCCATGGGACTGATTTCCTCCGTGCTTGCCCTGTTCGGGTGCGACCAGCAGAAGGTCGACGAAGCGATGAAGAAGGCGGGTGATGCCGCGCGCTCTACCTGGAACTCGGTCAAGCCCGATAGCCAGCTGTTCAAGGGCATCGTGGTGGGCGAGTCGGGCGAGGAGGACGTGCGGCGCCAGGCCGGGCGCCCGGAGATTGTCTGGGAAGAGGATGGGGGCGGGCGCCGCCTCGAATACCCGCGCGGGCCGGAGGGCGGCACTACCTGGATGGTGACGATCGGCGCAGACGGCAAGGTGCGCGCCATCGAGCAGGTGCTGACCGCGGAAAACTTCGCGCGCGTGCGGGCCGGAATGAGCCGCGACGACATCCGCCGCCTGCTGGGCAAGCCCACCAAGGTGGAAGCCTTCGCGCTCAAGAAGGAGGAGGTCTGGGGCTATCGCTGGTGGGAAAGCTCGCAGGAGAAGGCCTTCTTCAACGTGCATTTCGATGCCGACGGCAAGGTAACCCACACCTCGCGCAGCGACGATCCTTCCAGGATGCAGGGCGGCTAGCCCACTACGGGCAGCGGGGCTTGCTGGCGGCGCGGCGTCGATCGACGCCGGCGCCGTAGCGATATTGGCGGATCAGCGCGGGCGCGCCTCACCGCCTCGGTACATCAGCGGATACGCATGCCCGGGACCGCGCCTTCGTGCGGCTCCAGGATCCAGAGCCCGGGCGTGGCCTTCTCGTCCGCCGCAGAAGCGGCCAGCACCATGCCTTCGGACAGGCCGAACTTCATCTTGCGCGGCGCCAGGTTGGCCACCATCACGGTGAGCTTGCCCACCAGCTGTTCGGGCGTGTACGCCGACTGGATGCCGGAGAAGACGTTGCGCGTCTTGCCTTCGCCCAGGTCCAGCGTCAGCTGCAGCAGCTTGTTCGAGCCTTCCACCTTCTGGCATGCCACGATCTTGGCGACGCGCAGGTCGATCTTGGCGAAGTCGTCGATGGTGATGGTCTCGGCGATCGGCTCGATCGAGGCGGCAGCGGCGTCCGCCGTGGCGGCGGGGGCGGTGGCCTGCAGCGAATCGCGGTTGGCGGCCAGCAGGGCATCGACCTGCTTGGCATCCACGCGGGTCATCAGGTGCGAGTACGGCTGCACCGGACGCGAGGCCGACAGTTGCTTGTCGATGCCGCGCCAGTCCAGCGGCTCGATATTGAGGAATCGCTCGACGCCCGCGGCCATCTGCGGCACCACCGGCTTGAGATAGACGGTGAGCAGGCGGAAGGCTTCCAGCGAGACCGAGCAGGCGGCGTGCAGGGCGGCACGCCTGGCTTCGTCCTTGGCCAGTTCCCACGGCTTCTCGGTGTCGACGAAGGCGTTCACTGCATCGGTGAGTTCCATCACCAGGCGCAGTGCCTTGCTGTACTCGCGGCCTTCATAGAAATGCGCCACCTGCGGCGCGGCTTCACGCAGTTGCTTGAGCAGCGGGTGGGCCAGCGCGGCCTCGTCCACCACGCCATCGAAGCGCTTGACCAGGAAGCCGGCGGCGCGGCTGGCGATATTCACGTACTTGCCGATCAGGTCGCTGTTGACGCGTGCGATGAAGTCGTCGAGGTTGAGGTCGAGGTCTTCCATGCTGGCGTTGAGCTTGGCGGCAAAGTAGTAACGCAGCCACTCCGGGTTCATGCCGGTATCGACGTAGCTCTGCGCGGTGATGAAGGTGCCGCGCGACTTGCTCATCTTGGCGCCGTCGACCGTCAGGAAGCCATGCGCGAACACGTTGGTGGGCGTGCGGTAGCCCGAGAAACGCAGCATGGCCGGCCAGAACAGCGTGTGGAAATACAGGATGTCCTTGCCGATGAAGTGGTACTGCTCGGCGGTGGAATGCGGGCCTACCCAGGCGTCGAAATCGATGCCCTTCTTCTCGGCCAGGTTCTTGAAGCTGGCGTAGTAGCCGATCGGCGCATCCAGCCACACGTAGAAGTACTTGCCGGGTGCCCCGGGAATCTCGAAGCCGAAGTACGGCGCGTCACGCGAGATGTCCCAGTCCGACAGCGTCGAGGCCTCGCCTTCGGCGCCCAGCCATTCCTGCATCTTGTTGGCCGCTTCCGGCTGGGCCAGGTCGGCCACCCACTCGCGCAGGAAGGTTTCGCAGCGCGGGTCGGAGAGCTTGAAGAAGTAATGGGCGGAAGACTTGCGCACCGGCGTGGCGCCGGACACCACCGAATACGGGTTCTTGAGGTCGGTGGGCACGTAGGTGGTGCCGCAGACCTCGCAGGAGTCGCCGTACTGGTCCTTGGCGCCGCACTTCGGACACTCGCCCTTGATGAAGCGGTCCGGCAGGAACATGTTCTTGACGGGGTCGTAGAACTGCTCGACCTCGCGTTCGGCGATCAGGTCTTCGGCCTTCAGCGCCAGGTAGATCTTCTCGGAGAGCTGCTTGTTCTCGTCGGAGTCGGTGCTGTAGTAGTTGTCGAACGACACCATGAAACTGTCGAAATCGCGCTTGTGCTCGGTCCACACGCGGTCGATCAGCTGCTTGGGGGTAATGCCTTCCTTTTCGGCCCGCAGCATCACCGGGGTGCCGTGCGTGTCGTCCGCGCCGACGTAGTACACCTCGTTGCCCATCATGCGCTGGAAGCGCACCCAGATGTCGGTCTGGATGTACTCCACCAGGTGGCCGATATGGATCTGGCCGTTGGCGTATGGCAGGGCAGATGTGACGAGGATGCGACGTGCGGTCATGGAAAAATTGCCGGTCAGGAGGGGGTTGGACAGTAAGGCGGGGGCGCCGCCGCGAGAATCAGGCGGGCACCGTGAGAGGGCTATTCTAGCAAGCGGGGCAGGCAGCGCGTGCACTCCGGCAGGGCGGAGCGGGAAGAGAGTGCTGTAAGTGCCTGAAAAGGCACTGAAAAACAACTGGGCAAAAAAAGCGCCGGTTAGTACCGGCGCAGCTTTCCACAACGGAAAAGGAGGAGAAATCAGGTACCGCCCGGGAGGTCAGCCACCCATCGCGAGCCAGCAACGGTGACAAGCGGTACCTGTTTCTATGACAGCATCATCGCTGAATTGGTTTCAAATAAATTTCGACCCGGCGATTTTGTGCGCGACCCGCCTCAGTGGCGTTGTCCGCCAGGGGCTGGGTTTGCCCCCGGCCTTCAGCTGCCAGGCGGGTCCGGGCCACGCCGCGGTCACCCAGATAGGTCGCCACGCTCTGCGCGCGGCGCTGCGACAGTTGCATGTTGTAGCTGGGATTGCCCGTGCTGTCGGTATGGCCGACCACGGTGGCGGAGACGTCCTGTTGCTGGGCAAGGGTCTGCGAGACCTGGTCCAGCACCGAGCGGAACGAAGGCTTGATGGTGGCGCTGTCCGTGTCGAAGGTTACCTGGCTCGGGATATTTACCTTCAGCGAGCCATCCGGCTGCTCGGTGATCTGGGTCCCGGTGCCGGCAGTGTCCTTGTTCAGCTTGCCGCGGATCGCGTTCCAGTTGTAACCCGTAGCGCCGCCGAGTGCCCCGCCTACCGCCGCGCCGACGAGCGTGCCGGTAGTGTTGCCGCCGATCAGGTTGCCCAGGCCGGCACCGACCGCAGCGCCCACACCGGTTCCGACCGCGGTCTGTGTGCCTTGTTCTGTAGCGCAGCCGGCGGCAAGAATGGCGACAACGGCAAGGCTGGCAAGCTTGAATTTCATGCTTTCTCCTTCAGGACGGATCTTGTTGAGATGATTGTTGAAGTGGCGTGAGCTACACCACTAGAAATAACGCGGACGGCACGTGAACACAAGAGTCCGGGCGGTATTCCGCTGGCGTGCGTTCCTGGCGCACTACAATAGGGAGATGAAGCCGGGTGCACAAGTCTGTTGCTGTGACAGTTGTAAGTGCGTGTAATTCCACGCCCTCGTGAGGGGCTTGTCGTCCGCGCGCCACCCGCCGCCTGCGCTTCGCGCATACTTTGATACAGTACGCGCCTTCCCCATATTCAGTAGCGGAGATTGTCTTGAGCCTCACCGTCGACCAGGTTACCGAAGTCCTGCGCACTGTGATCGACCCCAACACGGGCCGCGATCTGGTGTCTACCCGCTCTGCCCGCAACGTTCGGGTCGAAGGCGGCGATGTGTCGCTTGAAGTCGAGCTGGGCTATCCCGGCAAGAGCCAGCTGGAACCGATCCGCAAGCAGGTGGTTGCTGCGCTGCGGCAATTGCCGGGCGTGACCAATGCCAGCGTGGCCGTCAGCATGAAGATCGTGGCGCATGCCGTACAGCGCGGCGTCAAGCTGCTGCCGGGCGTGAAGAACGTGATCGCCGTGGCGTCGGGCAAGGGCGGGGTGGGCAAGTCCACCACCGCCGTCAACCTGGCGCTGGCATTGTCCGCCGAGGGCGCCCGCGTGGGCATGCTCGACGCCGACATCTACGGTCCCAGCCTGCCGATGATGCTCGGCATCGACGGCCGCCCCGAGTCCTCCGATGGCCAGACCATGGAGCCGCTCGAAGGCCACGGCCTGCAGGCCAACTCCATCGGTTTCCTGATCGAGCAGGACAATCCCATGGTGTGGCGCGGCCCGATGGTGACCTCGGCGCTGGAGCAGTTGCTGCGCCAGACCAACTGGCACGATCTCGATTACCTGATCGTCGACATGCCGCCGGGCACCGGCGACATCCAGCTGACGCTGTCGCAGAAAGTGCCGGTTACGGGCGCGGTGATTGTCACGACGCCCCAGGACATTGCCTTGCTGGACGCCAAGAAGGGCCTGAAGATGTTCGAGAAGGTGGGGATTCCCATTCTCGGTCTTGTTGAGAACATGGCGGTCTACTGCTGCCCGAACTGCGGCCACGTCGAGCATATCTTCGGCGAAGGCGGCGGCGAGAAGATGTGCGAGGACTACGGCGTGGAGTTGCTCGGCAGCATGCCGCTGAACCGTTCGATCCGCGAGCAGGCCGACACTGGCCGCCCGACTGTGGTGTCCGACCCTGACAGCCCGATCGCCGAGCTCTACCGCGCCATGGCGCGCAAGGTGGCCGTGAAGGTGGCCGACCGTGCCCGCGACATGACCAGCAAGTTCCCCAGCATCGTGGTGCAGAACACCTGAACGCCATGGGCACGCCAGCCGACCCCGCCGCAGGCGTCCCGGCCACCGGGGCCGATGCTGTGCCCGCTGGCCGGCCCGGCGTCACCATGGCCGTGGTGATGCGCCGCGTGGCGCTGCGCAGCCCCTGGCAACCGTGGAAATGGGAACTCGACGCCGTCCTGCCCGATCTCGGCGAGTTCGGTGCCGTGCCGCACTGCCTGGCGCAGGACGAGCATGGCGCGCGCTGGCTGTATCCAGGCTACGGCGTCACGCTGTTCCGCGATGAGGCGGAGGGGTATTACCTCAACCTGACCTCCACCGCGCCCTGCTGGTTCGTGCTCTGGCGCATGGCGGAGGAGGGCGGCCAGGCCGCCGTCCCCGCATCGGACAATGGCGAGCCGTTGCCGCTGCCGGTCACCGTGACACTCTCCTACAACGAGGCCGGACGCTGGCTCGATGCCGGCGAAACGGTCGAGAATGTGCCGCTGGCGCCCGAGCAACTCGACTGGCTGCGCGCCTACGTGGCAGAGCATTACCGCCCGGAGCCCAAGAAACGCCGCCGCCCGGAATCGTTCAAGGCGCCGGAGGACCGGGCGCGCTACTGATGCAGGCTGGTACCGCATGAGCGATGACACTTTCCTGTCGCGCTGGTCACGCCGCAAGGCCGCGGCGCGCCAGGGGCAGCCGCTGGCGCCCGAGCCGGCGCCACCCGTGCCGGCCGAACCGCCAGCGCCCGCTGACCGGTTGCAGGCGGAACCTGCCGCGCCGGCCGAGCCTCTTCCCACGCTTGCCGACGCCGCCTTGCTGCAGCCGGGCGACAGCATCGCGCGATTCGTGGCGCGCGGCGTAGACGAAACCGTCAAGCGCGCCGCGCTCAAGACCTTGTTTGCGGATCCGCATTTCAATGTGATGGACGGGCTGGATATCTACATCGACGACTACAGCAAGCCCGACCCGATTCCCCTCGATGTGCTGCGGCGCATGCGCCAGTCCGAGACGCTGGGCCTGTTTGCGCCGACCGACGACGAACTGGCTGCGGCACGCGCGGCGGAGCAGGCGCTGGATGCGCCCGGCACTGCGGTGCCGGAGGCAGAGCAGGCAAGCCCGGGCCAGCCCGCCACGCCGGAGCCTCCGGATGCCGTGCCGCGTGAAATGCAGGGTCGCGCGCAAGAACATGGTGGCGATCCCACCGCGCCCATGCCAGACGATTCCGCCCCAGGCAAACACGCGTAGCCGCCGCCCCCGCAGCGGCCTACAATGGGCTTCCCCCACAATTTGCCGGCCGCAAGACGCCTTAAAAAAGGGGCAGCCACGCCGGCCAGCCGCATCGCCATGCCGACGCTGATCTGCAATTGCAACGACACCATGCCGCTTGACGGGGCGGCGCTGTCGGGCAATGGTTCCACCCCCGCAAGCGGCACCAGGCCGCCGCTCAAGGTGCACCACCTGCTGTGCCGCCGCGAGATCGGCGACTTCACCGCCGCGCTCGATGGCACGGACGATGTCATCGTGGCCTGCACGCAGGAGCGCGCCTTGTTCACCGAGGTAGCTGGCCGGCGCCAGGCCGAAGGCACCATGACGGCACCGGTGCGCTTCGTCAATATCCGGGAAACCGGCGGATGGTCGCAGGGGGCGCGGCGCGATCCCAAGACTGCCAACGCCAAGATCGCCGCGCTGCTGGCCGCTGCCGCGCTACCCGATCCGGAGCCGGTGCCCGTGGTGGACTACCACTCGGGCGGCGCCGTGCTGGTGCTCGGCCCGGCCGCCCGTGCCATGCCCTGGGCCGGCAAGCTGGCCGAATCCGGCATGGAAGTGTCGGTGCTGCTGGGCGGCACCGGCGAGGCCATGGGCGCAGCCACTCAACCCGCCTCGCGGGACTTCCCGGTGCACAGCGGCAAGCTGGTCAGGCTCGGCGGCTGGCTCGGCGCCTTCGAGGCAAGCTGGGAGACCGGCGCGGGGCGCGGCAACCCGATCGACTTGGATCTCTGCACGCGCTGTAACGCCTGCATCGAGGCGTGCCCCGAGGACGCCATCGATTTCAGCTACCAGATCGACCTGGACCGTTGCCGCTCCCACCGCGCCTGCGTGAAGGCTTGCGGGGCCGCCGCCGCGATCGATTTCGATCGTCCCGTCAAGACCGCCACCGAGCGTTTCGACCTGGTGTTCGATCTGGCCGATACGCCGGCCTTCACCATGCACTCGCCGCCGCAAGGCTACCTCTACGCCGGCGCGGATCCGGTGCGCCAGCAGGCGCAGGCACTGGCTCTGGTCCAGATGGTGGGCGAGTTCGAGAAGCCAAAGTTCTTCCAGTACAAGGAGAAAATCTGCGCGCACGGCCGCAACCAGACCACAGGCTGCACGGCCTGCATCGATATCTGTTCCACCGAGGCGATCCGCTCGCAATGGCATGACGGGCGCGGCCGTATCGAGGTCACGCCCAACCTGTGCATGGGCTGCGGTGCCTGCACGACGGTGTGCCCGACCGGTGCCATCAGCTACGCTTACCCCAAGCCGGACTATCTCGGCGAGCGCTTGCGCACGCTGGTTTCGGCCTACCGCGCTGCAGGTGGCCGCGACGCCGTACTGCTGCTGCACGGCGAGGAATACGGTAACGCGCCCATCCTGGCGCTTGGCCGCGCCGCGCGTGCCGGCCAGGCGAGCGGCATGCCGCCCAATGTGATACCGGTGGCGCTGTTCCATCCGGCCGCGAGCGGACTTGAGTTGTGGTTATCGGCCATTTGCTGGGGCGCCAGCCGCGTCGCGGTGATGTTCACGGGCGACGAAGCGCCGCAATATCGCACGGCGCTGGTAGAGCAGATGGCGGTAGGGCAGGCGATTCTCGCGGGCCTTGGCTATGAGGGCGAATGCCTGTCGCTGGTGGATGGCCCTGATGCGGCCACGCTGGATGCGCAATTGGCGCAACTGACGCAATCGAGCAGCCGGCCGGCGCTCCCGCCGGCGCTGTTCCATGCCGCGGCGGCCAAACGCGAGACGCTGGATTTCGCGCTCGACTACCTGGTGCGCAACGCGCCGCGCTCTCAGGCCAGCGTGCCGCTGCCGGCCGGGGCGCCGTTGGGTGCGGTAGCTGTCGATACCACGCGCTGCACGCTTTGCATGGCCTGCGTCGGTGCTTGTCCCTCGCAGGCCTTGCGCGATAATCCCGAGCGTCCGGTGCTTGGCTTCCTGGAACGCAACTGCGTACAGTGCGGCCTGTGCGAAAGCACCTGCCCGGAAGATGCCATCACCCTGGTGCCGCGGCTGCTGACCGGCGAGGACGCGCGCCGCACGGTAACACTGGCCGAAACCCAGCCCTTCCATTGCATCCGCTGCGCCAAGCCGTTTGGCACCGCGCAGATGGTGCATGCCATGCTGGCCAGGCTCGCGGACCACCCCGCGTTCGCCGGCGAGGCTGCCGAACGCCTGAAGATGTGTGGCGACTGCCGCGTCGTCGATATGATGGAAAAGAGCAGCGGCACCCCAAGCGGTACCGTGGTGCAGTAGTGCAGCCGGTGGGACGCAAGGCACGCTTGCGCCGGCCAAATCCGCAATCCGATCTCCCGGTACCCTTGAGAACCATCACGAAATGACAGATTTCCAGCCCATCCAGCTGATCCCCCCGGTTATCGAAGCCACTGCCAATGCCGAGGACACCGCCCGCGCGGACCTGTACGGCTTGCTGGCCACGCTGTTGTATCGCGCGCCCGACGCCGCGCTGCTGCACCATATTGCCGCCAACCGTGCCATTGGCGAAGACGCCGCGACCACGCTGGGCGAAGCCTGGAATGGTTTGTGCGACGCAGCATCGATCGCGACGGCCGCCGAGACGGCCGACGAGTACCAGGAATTGTTCATCGGCGTGGGCAAGCCGGAAGTCCTCCTCTACGGCTCCTACTACCAGACCGGTTTCCTCAACGAACGCCCGGTGGTGGCGCTGCGAGACGACCTGGCACGCTATGGCCTGGTGCGCCAGGACAATGTCAGCGAGACAGAGGACCATATCGCCACGCTGTGCGAAGTGATGCGTTTCCTGGTGGCGGGCGAGGATGCGGGAGTTTCCAATCTCGCAGAGCAGCAACACTTCTTTGCGCGCCATGTTCAGCCATGGGTGGAAACGCTATGCGATGCCATGGCGGCGCATCCGCAAGCCCGTTTCTATGTACAGGTAGCCGCTTTGCTGAAAGCCTTCATTGCAGTCGAGGCGATCGCGCTCGACATGCGCTGAGCCTTTAAGGCGGATCGCCGGGATCGCCGGGATCGCCGGAAGGAGGCGGCCTCGTCCGCAACCTTGTTTCAAACAAACCGGGCATGGCATTTTTTAAAGGCAGGTATCAGTAAAAACCCGCGTATTGCATGGTTTTTCAGCACATATCAATCTAAAATAGACAAAAGAATACATAACTGGATTGGTTATCGGCTTTAATCCGCCGAGGAGCCCCACATGAAAGACAAGCAGCCCAGGGTCGCACGCCGTACTTTCCTCGCCGGCACGGGGGTCATTGCCGCAGCCGGCGCGGCCGCTGCGCTGACCGCGCGCGGCCCGGCCATGCCCACGCAGGCCGCGGCCATTCCGGATGTCACGCCCGGCGACGGCGAGGGCTACCGGGTTACCGAACACATTCGCAAGTACTACCGGACAACGCTGGTGTGAGCCGTGTCGCGCCTTGTGCGCGCCCGTTCGACCTCGTTTCCATCCAGGGGTGATACATGATCTTGACCCGCAAGCGCGCGGCGCAGGGCAGCGCATCCTCGCAACTGGCCGGCACCGTGGCCGGGCATGCCACCGGCAGGCTATCCGACCGTCTGGCCGCCGGCCTGGCCGGCGCGATGCCCACCATGGACCGCCGCAGTTTCCTCAAGCGCTCCGGCATCGGGGTGGGGGCGGGTCTGGCGGCCTCGCAACTGACGCTGTTGCGCCATGCGGACGCCGCGGATGCGCCGGGGGGCGGCGGCGAGGGTAAGAGCAATATCGTGGTGCGCCGCACCGTCTGCGGCCATTGCTCGGTGGGTTGCGCGGTCGATGCGGTGGTGCAGAACGGCGTATGGGTACGCCAGGATCCGGTCTTCGATTCGCCGATCAATATGGGCGCGCACTGCGCCAAGGGCGCCGCGCTGCGCGAGCACGGCCATGGCGAGTATCGCCTGAAGTACCCGATGAAGCTGGTGAACGGCAAGTACCAGCGCATCGGCTGGGACCAGGCGCTCGACGAGATCTCCGCCAGGATGAAGGAGATCCGCCAGCAGACCGGGCCGGACTCGATGTTCTTCGTCGGCTCCTCCAAGCACAGCAACGAGGGCGCTTACCTGCTGCGCAAGTGGGTGTCGTTCTTCGGCACCAACAACACCGACCACCAGGCTCGCATCTGCCACTCCACCACGGTGGCCGGCGTGGCGAATACCTGGGGCTACGGTGCGATGACCAACTCGTACAACGATATGCAGAACGCCAGGGCGGCGCTGTATATCGGCTCCAACGCGGCCGAGGCGCACCCGGTATCGATGCTGCACCTGCTGCACGCGAAGGAGAACGGCTGCAAGGTGATCGTGGTCGATCCGCGCTATACACGCACGGCGGCCAAGTCCGATTACTACGTGCGCATCCGTTCCGGCACCGACATCGCCTTCCTGTTCGGCGTGCTGTACCACATCTTCAGGAACGGCTGGGAAGACCCGAAGTATCTCAACGACCGCGTCTACGGCATGGACAAGGTCAAGGAGGAAGTCCTCGCCAAGTGGACGCCGGACAAGGTCGAGGAAGTCTGCGGCGTGCCCGAGGCCCAGGTCCACCAGGTTGCCGAGATCATGGCCAAGAACCGCCCCAGCACGCTGGTGTGGTGCATGGGCCAGACCCAGCACACCATCGGCAACGCGATCGTGCGGGCCTCCTGCCTGGTGCAGCTGGCGCTGGGCAATATCGGCGTGTCGGGCGGCGGCGCGAATATCTTCCGCGGCCACGACAACGTGCAGGGCGCCACCGACGTGGGCCCCAACCCCGATTCGCTGCCGGGCTACTACGGCCTGGCCACCGGCGCGTGGAAGCATTTCGCAGCGGTGTGGGGCGTGGATTACGAATGGATCAAGAAACAGTACGCCTCGCAGGCGATGATGGAGAAGTCTGGCACCACCGTATCGCGATGGATCGATATCGTCACCGAGAAGCCCGACCTGATCGACCAGGACAACAACGTCCGCGGCGTGTTCTTCTGGGGCCACGCACCCAACTCGCAGACGCGCGGGCTGGAGATGAAGAAGGCCCTCGACAAGCTCGACCTGCTGGTGATCATCGACCCCTATCCGTCGGCCACCGCGGCGATGGCCAATATGCCGCCGGCCGAAGGCGACAAGGTCAACCCGAACCGAGCGGTCTACCTGCTCCCGGCCTGCACGCAATTCGAGACATCCGGGACCTGCACGGCCTCCAACCGCTCGCTGCAATGGCGCGAGAAGGTGATCGAGCCGCTATTCGAGTCCATGCCGGACCACACCATCATGCAGGCCTTCGCCGATCGCCTGGGGTTTGGCAAGGAACTGTCGAAGAACTTCAAGCTGCTCGAGGTCAAGCGCGCGGGGCGTACCTGGATGGAGCCGGAGCCCGAGTCCATCCTGCGCGAGATCAACGCCAGCAACTGGACCATCGGCTATACCGGGCAATCGCCCGAGCGGCTCAAGTCGCATATGCGCAATATGCAGATGTTCGATGTGCGCACGCTGCGCTGCAAGGGCGGCAAGGATCCGTTGACCGGCTACGACCTGACGGGCGATTATTTCGGCCTGCCGTGGCCCTGCTACGGCACGCCGGAGCTCAAGCACCCGGGATCGCCCAACCTGTACGACACCAGCAAGCACGTCATGGACGGCGGCGGCAACTTCCGCGCCAACTTCGGCGTGGAGCGCGATGGCGTCAGCCTGCTTGCCGAGGATGGCTCATGCTCCAAGGGCGCGGACATCACCACCGGCTATCCCGAGTTCGATCATGTGCTGCTGAAGAAGCTGGGCTGGTGGGATGAGCTGACCGACGCGGAGAAGCAGAAGGCCGAGGGCAAGAACTGGAAGACCGACCTGTCCGGCGGCATCCAGCGCGTGGTGCTGAAGAACCATGGCTGCCACCCATTTGGCAACGCCAAGGCGCGCGCCATCGTGTGGAACTTCCCCGACCCGATTCCGCAGCACCGCGAGCCGCTGTATTCCACGCGGCCCGAGATGGTCGCCAAGTACCCGACGCACGACGACAAGATGGCGTTCTGGCGGCTGCCCACGCTGTACAAGTCACTGCAGCAGCGCAATATCGATAACAAGCTCTATGAGAAGTTTCCCATCATCCTCACCTCGGGCCGCCTGGTCGAGTACGAGGGCGGTGGCGAGGAAACGCGTTCCAATCCGTGGCTGGCCGAACTGCAGCAGGAGAACTTCGTCGAGATCAACCCGCGCGCGGCTTCCGAGCGCGGCATCCGCAATGGCGACTTCTGCTGGGTCAGCACCCCCCCCGGCGCGCGCATCAAGGTGCGTGCCCTGGTGACGGAGCGCGTCGGCGTGGATACCGCCTTCATCCCGTTCCACTTCTCGGGCTGGTGGCAGGGCAAGGACCTCAAGGACTACTACCCCGAGGGCGCGATGCCGATCGTGCGCGGCGAGGCGGTCAACACCGCCACCACCTACGGCTATGACGCGGTGACGATGATGCAGGAAACCAAGACCACGATCTGCCAGATCGAACGGTTCGCCTGATTGCGACAGAGACTGAGATCAAGGGCAAGGAACGACCATGGCACGCATGAAATTCATCTGTGACGCCGAGCGATGCATCGAATGCAATAGCTGCGTCACCGCCTGCAAGAACGAGCACGAAGTGCCGTGGGGCGTCAACCGGCGCCGCGTGGTGACCGTCAACGACGGCATCGTCGGCGCCGAGAAGTCCATCTCGGTGGCCTGCATGCATTGCTCGGACGCGCCCTGCATGGCGGTTTGCCCGGTCGACTGCTTCTACCGCACCGACGACGGCGTGGTGCTGCACGACAAGGACGTCTGCATCGGCTGCGGCTACTGCTCCTACGCCTGCCCGTTCGGCGCGCCCCAGTTCCCCGGCGCCGGGACTTTCGGCGTGCGCGGCAAGATGGACAAGTGCACCTTCTGCGCGGGCGGCCCGGAGAAGAACGGCAGCGAGGAAGAGTTCGAGAAGTACGGCCGCAACCGCCTGGCCGAAGGCAAGCTGCCGCTGTGCGCGGAAATGTGCTCGACCAAGGCCCTGCTGGGCGGCGACGGCGACGTGATCGCCGACATCCTGCGCAACCGCGTGATCAAGCGCGGCAAGGGCGGCGATGTGTTCGGCTGGGGGACGGCCTATGGCAACAAGGGCGCCGCGCAGGGAGCCCCGGCCGCGCCCGCGGCACCGCCTGCCGCACCAGCCGCGTCCGGAGCGCAGCCATCATGATCCGCCTGCTCATGATCCTGCTGGCCGCCGGCAGCACCGCGCTGGCCGCATGCGGCGAACGCCCGCAGACATCCACCGCGGCGCACAAGAAGTCCGACGCGCCGGCTTACGAGGGCGCGCCGGGCGATCCCTTCGTGGCCAAGGGCTGGACGCCGGGCGACAAGACTAGCTGGCAGAACCAGATCCACGAGCGCAACCAGAACCAGAACGAATACAACCGCACGCCATGACCCCGGCAACGCGAACCCCGGCCGAGCCGATGGAGGGCATATGAAGCCGACGCTCAATCCTGGCTGGTTCCGCTACCTGGCGGGAGTGGCCTGCACGCTGGCCTTGCTGGCGCCGCTTGGCGCCGCGCGGGCCCAGGCGTCGGCGCCACAGGCCACGCCCGCCACGCCTGCCGCCGCCGTGACTGCCGACGCGAACAATCCGGCCACGCACCCGGTCCAGCCCTTCGCGGGCATCGCGTCGGAGAACATCTTCAATGTGCCCAAGCGCGATATCGCCGCCGAGGCGCAGGCCCAGCAGGCGCGCATGCAATCGCAGCCCGGCAATAACGCGCCGGTGTGGCGCGAGGTGAATTCCGACCAGGCGCACTACAGCAGCCTGCCCGCCAAGGAGGCCGGCGTGCTGATCAAGCGCACCGGCCAGAAGTGGCGGCTGTTCCGCAACGGCGTGATCACGGTCTGGGGTGGCTGGCTGATCGTCGCCGTGCCCGCCGCGATCCTGGCCTTCTTTTTCTGGCGCGGCACCATCCCGCTCAGGACGCCGCGTACCGGCCGCATGATCCAGCGCTTCACGCCGCTGGAGCGCGTGGTGCACTGGACCATGGCGATCTCATTCGTCACGCTGGCGGTTTCGGGCATCGTCATGCTGTTCGGCAAGCATTTCCTGCTGCCGCTGATGGGCCACACCTTGTTCGGCTGGCTGACGTACCTGCTGAAGAACGTCCACAACATCGTCGGGCCGGTCTTCACGCTGGCGGTGATCGTCGGCTTTGTGATCTTCGTGCGCGACAACCTGCCCGCCCGCGAGGACTGGCAGTGGCTCGCCAAGCTGGGCGGGCTCGTTTCCGGCAAGCATGTGCCAAGCGGGCGCTTCAACGCTGGCGAGAAGGCCTGGTTCTGGGGTGGGCTGGTGCTGTTCGGCCTGATCCTGTCCGCCTCAGGCTGGGTGCTCGACATGATCGTGCCTGGCATGGATTTCTACCGTGCCACCATGCAGATCGCCAATGTGATCCATGGCGTCGCGGCGGTGCTGATGATGGCGATGGCCTGCGGCCATATCTACATGGGCACCATCGGCATGGAAGGCGCCTACCGCGCCATGCGCGACGGCTGGGTCGACGAAGCCTGGGCCAAGGAGCATCACGAACTCTGGTACGACGATATCAAGTCCGGCAAGATCCCGGCGCAGCGGGCGGCCGAGCCGCAACCCGGCGAGCGTGCCGGTGGCCGGGCCAGCACCGGCGAAGCCTGAGCGAACGCGGCGCCGCGCCACAGAAACCGAGGAAGAGGAATCAGACCGATGAAACGCATCCTGCTGCTGCTCGCCCTCGCACTTGGCGGCACGGGCGCCCTGGCCAAGCTGCCGCCCCCTACCGAAGCGCAAAAACTCAAGGCCGACGAGGCCAAGGCACGTGCAGCCTGGGCCGACAAGGTGGCCGCCTACCAGCTCTGTCGTTCACAAGACAAGACGGCTGCGTACTATTTCAACGATATGAAAGCCAAGGGCAAAGAAGTACCGGCCGGCGCGTCAGCCCCGCCGTGTGCCGATCCCGGACCCTTTGTGGCGGCAGCGCCCGCCACCGGCGAAGCCGCTGCTACCGCCGGCGGCCCTTCCACCGCCCCTGTCGCGGCACCTTCAGATCACAAACCGGCCGCAGCGCCGGGCACCGGGGCGGTACAATCGCCCCGGACATCACCGTGAGAGGAGGTTCGGCATGAAGCATGTACGCGTACTTTTCGGCCTGGCGGTAGCGGGAACCCTGGCAGGCGGCCTGGCCGGCTGCGCCGGCACGGGAATGGGAGATGGTTCGGACACCGCCGTCGCCGCGCTGGCCTCCAAGAGCGGCACCGCGACGCAGGGCAGCGTGACATTCACCCAGCGCGGCAACACGGTGCTGGTCAAAGTCGATGTGACGGGCTTGCCACCCAATACCGAACATGGTTTCCACGTGCACGAGAAGGGTGACTGCTCCACGCCCGACGCCATGAGCGCCGGCGGTCACTTCAACCCGACGGCCAAGCCGCATGGATCGATGTCGATGCCCGACCATCATGCCGGCGATATCAACAACCTCAAGGCCGACGCCAGCGGGCGCGCCCAGGCCAGCTTCGAGCTGGCCGACGTGACCGTGGCCCCCGGCCCGAACAGCGTGGTGGGCCGCGCGGTGGTCGTGCATAAGGACCCGGACGACTACAAGACCCAGCCTACCGGCAACTCCGGCGGCCGCATCGCCTGCGGCGTGATCGCCAAGTCCTGACGGACGGGGCAGGGCAGCGCCGCCCGGTCGCGCTGCCCGTCCATTTTCCCCTACCCATGCCCCTGCGTCCCGAACTCACCCATGCTTGCGTTCCCCTCATCGAAGAAGTCGAGGTGGTCGATGAGCAGGGGCGCGTGCGGCCGGCCTTCCTGCCGGGCGAGCGTCCGCTCACGGTCTACCTGGACAAGCGGGAGCTGGTGACGCTGATGACGCTGGGCGGTGCGCCCGAGGCACTGGTGCTGGGCTACCTGCGCAACCAGCGCCTGGTCGAGTCGATCGAGGATATCGCCGCGATCCAGGTCGACTGGGAAACCGAATCCGCTGCCGTCACGACCCGCACGGGCGTGGACCGTATCGAGGAGCGCACCTCCCGCCGCGTGGTGACCACCGGCTGCGGCCAGGGCACGGTGTTCGGCTCGCTGCTGGACGAGGTCGACAACATCCGCCTGCCGGACGACGCCACCCTGGACCAGGAAACGCTCTACAGCATCGTCGATACCATCCGGCTGCAGCAGTCGGTCTACAAGCAGGCTGGCTCGGTGCATGGCTGTGCGCTGTTCCGCGGGCGCGAGCTGCTGATGTTCATCGAGGACGTGGGCCGGCACAACGCCGTGGATGCCATCGCCGGCCTGATGTGGCTGGAGGATATGAGTGGCGCCGACAAGGTTTTCTACACCACCGGCCGGCTGACCTCCGAGATGGTGATCAAGGGTGCCCAGATGGGCATTCCCTTCCTGCTGTCGCGCTCGGGCGTGACCCAGATGGGCTACCAGATGGCCCAGCGCGTCAACCTGGCCCTGTTCGCGCGGTGCACCGGACGCCATTTCCTGCTCTATACCGGCCGTGAGCGCTTCCGGCACCAGTTGCCGGAGCAGGCCACCGCCTGAGGCGGGGCTCCGGGCCGCCTGGCCCGGCCATGTGCCGGGGGGCGGGTGCTATTGCGGCGGGGGCGCCGGTTTTTGGTTGTACAATGCGGCCCATCGCAAGGCCCCGGCAGGTCCGGCGCGCCTGTGAGCAAATGCGAGCAGTGTTCTCGGTCAGTCCTGACCGCGCCCGAGCCTGCCCTCATTTGTTCATCCCGATACCCCTATGAGCATCAAATCCGATAAGTGGATCCGCCGCATGGCGGAACAGCACGGCATGATCGAGCCGTTCGAGCCCGGCCAGGTACGGGAGGAAGACGGCCGCAAGATCGTGTCGTACGGCACCTCGAGCTACGGCTACGATATCCGCTGCGCCGACGAATTCAAGATATTCACCAATATCAACAGCACCATCGTCGACCCCAAGAACTTCGACGAGAAGTCCTTTGTCGACTTCAAGGGCGATGTCTGCATCATCCCGCCGAACTCCTTCGCGCTGGCCCGCACGATGGAGTATTTCCGCATTCCGCGCAGCGTGCTGACCATCTGCCTGGGCAAGAGCACCTACGCGCGTTGCGGCATCATCGTCAACGTGACCCCGTTCGAACCGGAATGGGAAGGATATGTGACGCTGGAGTTCTCGAACACCACGCCGCTGCCTGCCAAGATTTACGCCGGCGAAGGCTGTGCGCAGGTGCTGTTCTTCGAAAGCGATGAGATCTGCGAGACTTCCTACCGCGATCGCGGCGGGAAGTACCAGGGTCAGCAGGGCGTCACACTGCCGAAAACCTGATCGCATACAATGCGCGCGTTGCGGCACGACCGGTAGCACAGCAGGGCGAGCCGGGCCGTGCGCGAAGCCTGAACGTCGAGCCACATGCCGACCCAGGGGGATGAGTCCCCGGGCCATGTGGCTCAAGTCCTTCTTGCCGTCCAAGGATGCCAAATGAAATTCCGCTTCCCCGTCATCATCATCGATGAAGACTTCCGCTCCGAGAACATTTCCGGCTCGGGCATTCGCGCGCTGGCGCAGGCCATCGAGCAAGAAGGCATGGAGGTGATGGGCCTGACCAGCTATGGCGACCTGACCTCGTTCGCGCAGCAGTCCAGCCGTGCCTCCTCGTTCATCGTGTCGATCGACGACGATGAGTTCGTCAGCGAGGACGACCGGCCCGAAGCCGCGGCCATCGAGAAACTGCGTGCCTTCGTCAACGAAGTGCGCCGCCGCAATACCGACCTGCCCATCTTCCTGTACGGCGAGACCCGCACCTCGCGGCATATCCCCAACGATATCCTGCGCGAGCTGCACGGCTTCATCCACATGTTCGAGGACACGCCGGAATTCGTCGCGCGCCACATCATCCGCGAAGCCAAGGTCTATCTGGATTCGCTGGCACCGCCGTTCTTCAAGGCGCTGATCGCCTACGCGCAGGACAGCTCCTACTCGTGGCACTGCCCGGGGCACTCCGGCGGCGTGGCCTTCCTGAAGAGCCCGGTGGGCCAGGTGTTCCACCAGTTCTTCGGCGAGAACATGCTGCGCGCCGACGTCTGCAACGCCGTCGATGAACTCGGCCAGCTGCTTGACCACACCGGCCCGGTGGCGGCCTCGGAGCGCAATGCCGCGCGCATTTTCAACTCCGACCACATGTACTTCGTCACCAACGGCACGTCCACCTCGAACAAGATGGTGTGGCATGCCAACGTGGCGCCGGGCGACATCGTGGTGGTGGACCGCAACTGCCACAAGTCGATCCTGCATGCGATCATGATGACGGGCGCGATTCCGGTGTTCCTGATGCCCACGCGCAATCACTACGGCATCATCGGCCCGATCCCGAAGAGCGAGTTCGATCCGGAAACCATCCGCCGCAAGATTGCCGCGCACCCGTTCGCCAGCCAGGCCAAGAACCAGAAGCCGCGCATCCTGACCATCACCCAGGGTACCTACGACGGCGTGCTGTACAACGCCGAGCAGATCAAGGAGATGCTGGCCACCGAGATCGACACGCTGCATTTCGATGAAGCCTGGCTGCCGCACGCGGCTTTCCACGACTTCTATCGCAACATGCACGCGATCGGCAAAGACCGCCCGCGCAGCAAGGACGCGCTGGTCTTTGCCACGCAATCCACGCACAAGCTGCTGGCCGGGCTGTCGCAGGCTTCGCAGATCCTCGTGCAGGATTCGGACACGCGCAAGCTGGACCGCTACCGGTTCAACGAGGCGTACCTGATGCATACGTCCACCAGCCCGCAGTACTCGATCATCGCCTCGTGCGACGTGGCGGCGGCGATGATGGAAGCCCCGGGCGGCACCGCGCTGGTGGAGGAAAGCATCCAGGAAGCGATGGACTTCCGCCGCGCCATGCGCAAGGTGGAAGGCGACTACGATGCCGGCAACAACGGCGACTGGTGGTTCAAGGTGTGGGGCCCCGAGGCGCTGGTCGAGGACGACATCGGCGACCGCGAAGAGTGGATGCTCAAGGCCAACGAACGCTGGCACGGCTTTGGCGACCTGGCCGATGGCTTCAACCTGCTCGACCCGATCAAGGCCACCATCATCACCCCGGGCCTGGACGTGGACGGCGAGTTCAGCGATCGCGGCATTCCGGCGGCCATCGTCACCAAGTACCTGGCCGAGCACGGCATCATCATCGAGAAGACCGGGCTGTACTCGTTCTTCATCATGTTCACCATCGGCATCACCAAGGGCCGCTGGAACTCGCTGGTAACGGAGCTGCAGCAGTTCAAGGACGACTACGACCAGAACCAGCCGCTGTGGCGCGTGCTGCCGGAATTCGTCGGCAAGCATCCGCAGTATGAGAAGCTCGGCCTGCGCGACCTGTGCGACGCCATCCACAGCGTCTACAAGGCCAACGACGTGGCACGCGTGACCACCGAGATGTACCTGTCGGACATGGAGCCGGCGATGAAGCCATCGGACGCCTGGGCCATGATGGCCCACCGCGAAATCGAACGCGTGGCGGTCGACGAACTGGAAGGCCGCGTCACCGCCATCCTGCTCACGCCGTACCCGCCGGGCATCCCGCTGCTGATCCCGGGCGAACGCTTCAACCGCATCATCGTGCAGTACCTGAAGTTCGCGCGCGACTTCAACAAGCTGTTCCCCGGCTTCGAAACCGACATCCACGGCCTGGTCGAGGAAGAGGTCGAAGGTGGCGGCAAGGCGTACTTCGTGGATTGCGTGAAGTAAGGCAAGCCGATAGAAAAAGGGGGCCCCCCTGGGGGGGGGCCCTTTTTCATTGCTTTCCCGGCCCCGGCGGGCGGGCGCCAGTTGCAAGATTGCGATAGAGTTGCGCTCTGTGTCCTGCCTCATGTCCTGCCTCATGCCCTGCGGCAATGGCTGGCATTGGACGTATCCAAGCAACTTCGACGGAGTGGAAATGGCTTCAGCACGCGCGGTGGAATTGACTGAGTTCGGCGGTCCGGAAGTGATGCGCCTGGTGACATCGGTGCTGCCGGCGCCGGCGGCCGGCCAGGTGCAGCTGCGCCAGACCGCGATCGGTTTCAACTACATCGACATCTACCAGCGCGCGGGCAAGTATCCCTTGCCGTCGCCCACGGGGCTGGGCCACGAAGCCGCCGGCGTGGTCGAGGCCGTGGGCGAGGGCGTGACTGGCCTGCGCGAAGGCGACCGCGTGGTCTACATGCATGCCGGCATCGGCGCCTATGCCGACCGGCGCAACGTGCCGGCCGACAAGCTGGTCAAGCTGCCCGACGGCATTGACGACGTCACGGCGGCGGCAGTCTTCTTCAAGGCAATGACCGCGCAATACCTCGTCAGGAAGACGCATCGCGTGGCTGCCGGCGACATCGTGCTGGTGCATGCCGCCGCGGGTGGCGTGGGGCAGATTCTCAGCAGCTGGGCCAAGGCGCTCGGCGCCACGGTGATCGGCACCGCGGGCTCGCCGGCAAAATGCGAAGTCGCGCTGGCGGCAGGGTGTGATATCGCCATCGACTATTCGCAGCCGGACTGGGTGCGCCAGGTGATTGATGCCAGCGGCGGACGCAAGGCACGCGTGGTCTACGACTCCGTGGGCAAGCACACCTTCATGGGTTCGCTGGACTGCGCGGCGCCGTTCGGACTGGTGGCGCTGTATGGCGCGGCCTCGGGGCCGGCGCCGGCCATCGAGCCCGAACTGCTCAACAAGAAGGGCTGCCTGTTCCTGACGCGGCCGTCGGTGTTCCCGCACAACGCCGATGCGCAGACCTTCCGCGCCAACGCGGCGGACGTATTCCAGGCCATCGGGCAGGGTGCGATCCGGGCGGCCGTCGGCGCGCGGTATCCGCTCGCGCAGGTGGCCGAAGCGCACCGTGCAGCGGAGGCGCGCGCTACCACCGGCGCTATCGTATTGCTGCCCTGATATTCGTGTCACGGCAAACAAGAAGGCCCCGACTCGCGGGGCCTTCTTGCTGCCGGCGGCCACGGCCGCCGGCGATTCCACTGCTATTTCTTCTTGTCGAACTCGAACTGCGGTGCGGCGGGTTCGCTCTCGGCCGGTGCCGCAGGCAACTCCAGCGTGCCACTGCCAGGACTGCGGGCAGGCAATGGCGCCGAAGCTGGCCCGCTGCTCTCACCCCCCAGCGGGATCGTGACCTCCGCCGCATTTGTATGGTGCAGCGACCCCTTGTCGAGGAACATCGTCACCATGCCCGGCCAGAACATCACCAGCGCCACCATGATCATCTGCAGGCCGACCCAGGGCAGCGCGCCCCAGTAGATGTCGGAGCTCTTCACTTCCTTGGGCGCGATGCCGCGCAGGTAGAACAGCGCGAAACCGAAGGGCGGGTGCATGAAGGAGGTCTGCATGTTCACGCACAGCATCACGCCGAACCACACCAGCGCCGCGGTGGCCGCCGCTTCCGGGTTGCCGCCCATCGAGTCGGCGACGACCGGGGCCAGTACCTTGACCGCAACCGGCGCCAGCATCGGCACCACGATGAATGCGATCTCGAAGAAGTCCAGGAAGAAGGCCAGGAAGAAGATGAACAGGTTGACCACCAGCAGGAAGCCGATCCAGCCACCTGGCAACGAGGTGAACATATGCTCCACCCAGGCGCCGCCGTCCACGCCCTGGAACACCACGGAGAAGCAGGTGGAGCCGATCAGGATGAACACCACCATGGCCGTGATGCGCGCCGTGGACTGGTAGGCATCGATGATCAGCGCGCGCAGTGCGCTTAGTTGTCCCGCACGCAGCAGCAGCCAGGCAATCACCAGGTAGACCACCGCCAGCGGGATGCGGAAGGCGTGCGAGCCAAAGGCGACGGCGCCGACGATGATCGCCACGCCGGTGGCGGCAAGGCCGACGCGGTAGATGGTGCGGTCGAGCTTGCCGAAACCGGGGTCGCGCAGCACTGCCAGCACCAGCGCGCCGACCGCGCCCATGGCGCCAGATTCGGTCGGTGTGGCGATGCCCAGCATGATTGTGCCCAGCACCAGGAAGATCAGCACCGCGCAGGGGATGATGCCGCGCAGGCATTTGCGCCACAGGGGCCAGCCGCGCAGCGTGCGTTCTTCCACCGGCACCGGCGGCAGCCAGTCAGGCTTGATGCGGGTCAGCACGAAGGTGTAGAGCGCGAACAGCGCGATCTGGATCACCGACGGGCCCCAGGCGCCCAGGTACATGCTGCCCACGTCGGCGCTGCCCATCGGGGTCTTGAGCTGGTCGGCCAGCACCACCAGCACCAGCGACGGCGGCACCAGCTGCGTGATGGTGCCCGACGCCGCCAGCACGCCGGTGGCGTACTTCATGTTGTAGCGGTAGCGCATCATCACCGGCAGCGAGATCATCGCCATGGCGATCACCTGGGCCGCCACGGTGCCGGTAATGGCCCCGAGGATAAAGCCCACGATGATGACCGAGTAGCCCAGGCCGCCGCGCACCGGGCCGAACAACTGGCCCATGGAGTCGAGCATATCCTCGGCCAGCCCGCACTTCTCCAGGATCGCCCCCATGAAGGTGAAGAACGGGATGGCCAGCAGCAGCTCGTTGGCCAGCACGCTGCCGAATACGCGGCTCGGCACCGCCTGCAGGAAGCTGACCGGGAAGTAGCCAAACTGGATGGACAGGATGCCGAAGGCAAGCCCCACGGCCGACAGCGAAAATGCGACCGGGAAACCGATCAGCATGAATACCACCAGGCCGCCGAACATCAGCGGCGGCATATATTCCAATGGAATCATTGCACCGGCCTCTCGTATTTCGATTCGATGCGCACCAGGCCCTTGAGGGCGGCAACGCGCTTGATCAGCTCGGATACGCCCTGCAAGGCAAGCAGGCCGAAGCCGAGGGGCACCACCAGCTTGATCGGGTAACGCGGCAGGCCGCCGGAATTACCGGATTGCTCGAGGATGCGCCACGAGGGCAGGAACAGCGATTCCCACGACAGCCACATGAACAGCACGCAGGAAGGCAGCAGGAAGAAAATAATGCCGAAGATATCGATCCAGTGTTGCGCGCGCTCCGATACGTTGCCGTAGATCAGGTCCACGCGCACATGCTCGTTGCGCTGGAAGGTATAGGAGGCGCCGAACATCACCGCGATGGCGAACATGTACCACTGCAGTTCAAGCGGCCAGTTGTCACTAAGGTTGAAGCCGTAACGCAGCAGGGCGTTGCCTGCGCTGATCAGGCACGACAGCAGGATCATGATGTTTGCAAGCCTGCCCGTGTGCTGATTCAACCTGTCGATCTGTCGTGACAGACCAAGCAAGTAATACATGGGTTGTCTCCCCTGTTTTTGCGGCGATTAGTTTATCTGTAACAATATGCTTCGGCGCTTGGGGCTAATACCTACCGCATTGCGCAAAAATCGAACCAGATAAAAAAAGCCGCCGGGCATGCGCCCTGGCGGCTTATTTTCAAAGCATTACTTACGTGAAACTTACATCGGCATGCTGCGCTGCAGTGTTGCCCGCGCGTCCACTTAAAGCGTCGCGCGCGCAGCGGCAATGGCTGCGCGAACCTGCGCCGGCGCGGTGCCGCCAATGTGGTTGCGTGCCGCGACCGAGCCTTCCAGCGTCAGCACCTCGTGCACGTCGTCGCCGATCAGCGCCGCCTTGTCGCCCAGGCCGGTGACTTCGCGCAGTTCGGCCACGGTCAGGTCGGCCAGGTCGCAGCGGCGGTCGTCGCAGGCGCGCACCGCGTGGGCCACGGCTTCGTGGGCATCGCGGAAGGGCAGGCCGCGCTTGACCAGGTAGTCGGCCAGGTCCGTGGCGGTGGCGTAGCCCTGCAGCGCGGCGGCGCGCATGGCTTCCGGCTTGACGGAGATGCCTGGCACCATGTCGGCGAAGATGCGCAGCGTGTCGGCCACGGTGTCCACCGTGTCGAACAGCGGCTCCTTGTCTTCCTGGTTGTCCTTGTTGTAGGCCAGCGGCTGGCCTTTCATCAGGGTCAGCAGGCCGATCAGGTGGCCGTTGACGCGGCCGGTCTTGCCGCGCGCCAGCTCGGGCACGTCCGGGTTCTTCTTCTGCGGCATGATCGAGCTGCCGGTGCAGAAGCGGTCGGCAATGTCGATAAAGCCCACGCGCGGGCTCATCCAGATCACCAGTTCCTCGGAGAAGCGCGAGATGTGGGTCATCACCAGCGCGGCGGCAGCGCAGAACTCGATGGCGAAGTCGCGGTCGGAGACGGCGTCCAGCGAGTTGCGGCATACGCCGTCGAAACCGAGCTGCTGCGCGACGAATTCACGGTCGATCGGGTAGCTGGTGCCGGCCAGCGCGGCGGCGCCCAGCGGCAGGCGGTTGACGCGGCGGCGGCAGTCGGCCATGCGCTCTGCGTCGCGCGTGAACATCTCCACGTAAGCCAGCAGATGGTGGCCGAAGGTAACCGGCTGGGCCACCTGCAGGTGGGTGAAGCCCGGCAGGATGGTGTCGGCGTTCTTCTCGGCCAGGTCCAGCAGCGCGCCGCGCAGCGCGCCCAGCAGGCCGATGATGGTATCGATTTCGCTGCGCAGCCACAGGCGGATATCGGTGGCGACCTGGTCGTTGCGCGAGCGGCCGGTGTGCAGGCGCTTGCCGGCGTCGCCGACCAGGGCGGTCAGGCGCGCTTCGATATTCAGGTGGACGTCTTCCAGGTCGAGCTTCCACTCGAAGTTGCCCGCCTCGATCTCGCCGCGGATCTGCGTCATGCCGCGCTCGATCTCGGCGCGGTCGGCTTCGGCGATGATCCCTTGCCTGGCGAGCATGGCGGCGTGCGCCAGCGAGCCCTGGATATCGAACAGGGCCAGGCGCTTGTCGAAGAACACCGAAGCGGTGTAGCGCTTCACCAGGTCGGACATCGGTTCGGAGAAGCGGGCGGACCAGGCTTCGCCTTTCTTGGCAAGTTGGGAGGTCATGGGCGGTAAGGCTGGGTTGGCTCGCAAGCCGGCGGCAGGCCGCGGGGCAAACGAGAAAAATCGGCGAAACCAGGATTATATCGCTGCCGGCCGTCTCCCAGCCTTGCCTACAGCGTGTTGTCGATGACGCGGCCCTTGAACACCACGGGCCCGGTCGGCCCGTTGGGGTCGGGCGAGCCACCCGGCGGCTCCACGCTGATGGCCAGCGCCGGTACCTTGCCCACCGCCTGCGCCACCGCGAGGCGCAATTGCCGCTGGTGTCCGAGCACGCCGAGGGATTGCGGTTTGCCGCCGTCCGGCAAGGCCCAGAGCTGCAATACCTGCTCGTTGCTCAGCGGCAGGTGATCCAGGCGGCGCAACGTCAGCGAATGCGAGCGTGCATCCCACGTCACAAGCACGGCGGCTTCGGCGCGGTCGTCGTTCAGCACGGCCACGGCATTGACCAGGGGCGCGGTATCCAGCTGGCGCGCCATGCGCATATTGAGCCCGATCGCCACCGCGGCCACGGCAGCCGTCGCCAGGGTGACGCCGCGCCAGAAGCCTGGCACGTTCCACAGGCGCCGCCACCAGTGTTCCGGTACGCCAGCCTTGGCGACCGCGTCGGGCATGGGCTGCCAGCCCAGCCGCTGCTCGATGCCGCACCACACCTTGTCGACCGGCTCGGCGGCGGGCTGCAGCTCCGCGATGCCGGACAGCCGCGCCTGCCAGTGCCCGATCGCGTCGCGGATGGCGGGTTCCTGCCGCGCCAGTTGCTCGAACCGGCGGCGCGCGCCGCCGCGCAACACGCCCAGCGCGTACTGCGCGGCGAGGCGGTCGATCAGGTCGGGGTGGCGGCTGAGATTCATGACAGGCTTTCCAGGCACATGCGCAGGCGTTCCAGGCCGCGCCGTATCCATGACTTGATGGTGCCCAGTGGTACCTGCAACTGTTCGGACAGTTCGCTATGGCTCATGTCCTTCAGGTAGGCCAGCGAGATCGCCTGCCGTTGCGGCTGCTCCAGCCTTTGCAGGCACTGGTTCAACGCCCGCGCTTCCTGGCTGGCGAGTGCCAGTTCGGCCGGGCCGGCCGCATCGTCGGCCAGCCACTCGCCCAGGCTGTCGTCCAGTTCCACGGTCTGGCTGGCGCGCGCTGCCGCCTGCCGGCGCAGGCAGTCCAGCGCCCGGTTGCGCACGATGGCCGTCATCCAGGTCATCGGGGCAGCCAGGTGCGGCCGGTAATCGCCGGCGTGATGCCAGATGCTGACGAAACTCTCTTGCACTACGTCCTCGGCCCAGTCATGTCTGTTGGTGATACGCAGCGCGAGGCCAAACAGTTTCGTGGCTGTTTCGTCGTAGAGCTGGCGCAGGGCTTGCCGGTCGCCCAGTGCCGCGGCTTGCAGCAAGGCAGCGAGCCGGTCGGCATCGGCCGGCCTGGGGGCAAAGGACGCGTTGGCGGAGGAGGACACCGTGGGGGATCCCTGGTGAAAAGAGGCAAGTGACGTTTCCGGATTATAGGCACGGCTTGCCGGCGGCATGGCATCGATCGCACCGGTTGTTGCATCCGATCGCGATGCCAGTGCGTAGAAGTGAAAGGCGCCGGCATTTCAACGGATTGCCCCTCGATAACGCAACGCAATCGAGGCGCCACTTCACCCCAAGACAGGAGAACACCATGGAACGCATGCAGTCGATGACCGAGACGGCGAAGCGCCAGGCAAGCGAGGACACGGAGAGCCGCATTCTTGTTGCGCCGGATGCGCGCCGGCGCGGCCTGCTCAAAGTCCCCGGCCTATTTGCGCTTGGATCGCTGGCGGTGATGAGCCTGGGCGAGTCGATGCCCGCCTGGGCACAGGCCCAGTCCGGCAGCACCAAGGACGATATCGCCATTTTGAATGTCGCCCTCGGGCTGGAATACCAGGCCATCGCGGCTTATCAGGTCGGCGCGGAGAGCGGCCTGCTGCAAAAGCCGGTGCTGGATACCGCGGTCAAGTTCCAGACGCACCACAAGGCGCACGCGCAAGTGCTGGCGGGCACCGTGTCCAAGCTGGGCGGCAGCCCGGTGATGGCGAAGAAGCCGGCCGAGTACAGCTTCCCGACCGACCAGCTCAAGACGCAGGCCGATGTGCTGCGCTTTGCCGCCGGGCTGGAAAAAGGTGCCACCGCGGCTTATCTGGGCGTGCTGCCAAATTTCCATAACCGCGAGCTGACCAAGGCTGCGGGCAGCATCCTGGGCGATGAGGCGATGCACTGGGCGGTGCTGCTGTCCGTGCTCGGCGAAGACCCGGTGCCGGGCGCGTTCGTTGGCTGAACCGCAGGCGGGGGGGCGTGGGCCCGCTTGCCGCCCTGGCCGGGAGATAAGCTGCTGTAAGGCAAGCCATGCTCTGCGCCGTCCGGCCTGTGGGCCGGACGGGTTCTCCCGCCATGGCGCCAGTCGCCATGGCGGGACTTTTTTGCAACGCCAGGGCGTCGTCTTGCTTCAGCCGCTGTTGCGCAGGCCCGCGGCCACCCCGTTGATGGTCAGGTGGATGCCGCGCCGCACGCGGATGTCGTCGCCATCCTTGCCCGAGCGGTAGCGCTTGAGCAATTCCACCTGCAAGTGGTTGAGCGGGTCCAGGTAGGCGAAGCGGTTCTTGATCGAGCGGGCCAGCAGCGGGTTGTCGGCCAGGCGCTCATGGCGGCCGGTGATCAGCGCCAGCATCTCGCAGGTCAGGTGCCACTCGGCGCTGATGCGCGCGAACACGCTCTTGCGCAGCGCGGCATCCTCGCAAAGCTGCGCGTAGCGCGAGGCCACGGCCAGGTCGGTCTTGGCCAGCACCATGTCCATATTGGAGAGCAGCGTGGAGAAGAACGGCCAGCTCTTGACCATGCGGCGCAGCGTGGCGACGGCAGCCTTGTGCGCCTTCTCGTCCGGCGCCTCGTCCAGCAGTGCCTTGACCGCGCTGCCAAAACCGTACCAGCCCGGCAGCAGCAGGCGGCACTGGCCCCAGGAAAAGCCCCAGGGAATCGCGCGCAGGTCCTCGATGCGGCGCTGCTTCTTGTCCATCAGCTTGCGCGAAGCCGGACGCGAACCCAGGTTCAGGTCGGCGATCTCGGTGATCGGCGTGGTGGCGAAGAAGTAGTCCTTGAAGCCCGGGGTCTCGTAGACGAGGGCGCGATAGGAGCTGAAAGCGCGATCGGAGAGCTGTTGCATCACCGCTTCGAACGTGACGAGGTCCTTGGGCGCGTTCTGCGTCGGCAGCAGGGAGGCTTCCAGCGTGGCGGCGATCACCGTTTCCAGGTTGCGCCGGCCGATCTCGGCGTTGGCGAACTTGCTGTTGATGATCTCGCCCTGCTCGGTCAGGCGGATCTGCCCGTTGACCGTGCCTGGCGGCTGCGACAGGATGGCCTGGTAGGTCGGGCCGCCGCCACGGCCGACGGTGCCGCCGCGGCCGTGGAACAGGCGCAGCTTGACGCGCCGCGCTTCGAACACCTGCACCAGCGCCAGCTCGGCCTTGTACAGTTCCCAGTTGGAGGTGAGGAAGCCGCCGTCCTTGTTGGAGTCGGAGTAGCCCAGCATCACTTCCTGCTCGCCGCCGTGATGGGCGATCACCGAGGCAAAGCCCGGCAACTCCAGCAGCGACTGCATGATGCCAGCAGCGTTGCGCAGATCCTCGATGGTCTCGAACAGCGGGATCACCATCAGTTCCGGGCGTGCCGGGTCGGTCTTGCTGCCCAGCGTGCCGCGCAGCATGCCGGCTTCCTTCTGCAGCAGCATCACCTCGACCAGGTCCGACAGCGTCTCGGTGTGCGAGATGATGTAGTTGCGGGCCACGCGCGCGCCGTAGCGGGCGCGCAGCTCGCGGGCCATGTTCAGGATGGCCAGCTCGCTGCGGGTCTGCTCGGAATAGGTATGCCAGGGCAGGGTCAGCAGGCGCGGCTGGCGCAGCTCGGCCAGCAGCAGCTCCAGCTTGCGCGCTTCCGTCAGGGCGGCATAGTTGGCCTCCACACCAGCGGCGGCGAACAGTTCCGTGATCACGGCCTCGTGCACGTCGGACACCTGGCGCATGTCGATCGATGCCAGGTGGAAGCCGAACACGGCGATGGCCTTGGCCAGCGCGTCGATGCGGGTGCGTGCCAGCGCCTCGCCGTGGTGGGCGCGCAGCGAGTCGATCACGACCTGCACGTCGGCGCCGAAGGACTGCGCGTCGGCATAGGGCGCGGCGTCGGCCACCGGGTGGCGTGGCGCGGCCTGCCCGGTGACGGCCAGGCAGGTTGCCGCCAGGCGCGCATAGATGCCGATCAGGGCGCGCCGGTACGGCTCGTCGGCGCGGTGCTCGGAATGGTCGGGCGAGGCTTCGGCCAGCGCCAGCAGTTCCGGGCTCGCCTCCACCATCAGGCTCGACATCGACAGCTCCGCGCCCAGCACGTGGACTTCGTCCAGGTACCACTCCAGGATCAGCGCGGACTGCTTGCTGGCAGCCTGCTCCAGCGTGTCGGCGGTGACGTTGGGGTTGCCGTCGCGGTCGCCGCCGATCCACGAGCCCATCTGGAAGAAGGGCGCGAGCTGGGTGGAGGCGGCCGGCGCGGCCTTGTTCTTGCGCGTGGCGGGGAACACCGCGGCGATGTCCTCTTCCAGTTCGCTCATCAACTGCGGGATGCCGCGCAGGAAGCAGGTACGGTAGTAGGACAGCGCGTTCTCGATCTCGTCAACCACCATCAGCCGCGTATTGCGCAGCATGCGGGTCTGCCACAGCGTGGTGACGCGGGCGCGCAGCAGTGCGGTGTTGTGGTCGCGCTCGCGCGCGGTCATCGGCAGATCGCGCTCGGCCAGCAGGCGGGCGATCTCGCGCTCGGCGTCGAGAATACTCTTGCGCTGGACTTCGGTCGGGTGGGCGGTGAGCACCGGCACGATCAGCGCTTCATCGAAGAACTTGCGCAAGGTCTTGCCGGTCACGCCGGCCGCGTCGATGGCTTCCAGCGCGTGCGCCAGGCTGCCCGGCTGCGGCGGCGAGCCGGCCAGCGCGTGCACGCGCCGGCGGCGGTTGTGGTGCTGGTCCTCGGCGATATTGGCCAGGTGCGAGAAATAGCTGAAGGCACGCACCACCGAGTTGGTCTGGTCGCGCGACAGGCGCTTGAGCAGCCGGTCCAGCTCGGCGCCGGCGGCGCGGTCGTTCTCGCGGCGGAAGCGCACGGCGGTCTGGCGGATGGTCTCGACCACCTCGAAGGCGGCGTCGCCTTCCTGCTCGCGCAGGCACTCACCCAGCAAGCGGCCCAGGAAGCGGATGTCCTCGCGCAGGGGAACGTCCTTGTCACTGGCGCGCCGCGCCGGGGCGCTTGCCGCAGGCTTCGCGACGGCGGCGCGCTTGCGGCTGGCGGTCTTGGCAGATGGCGTGGCTGGGCTGCTTGCGGGAACCAAAGCGGAAGCTACTACGGTATCGGGGGCGTCTGCCCGGCTGGCGGTTGGCTTGCGCCGGCCGGCGGGGCGCGCAGCTTGCTGCGTCATGCAATCTCCTGTCGTCTCTTATTTAATGTCTGCTGTCTTGCTGTCTTGCTGTCTATTGGCCCGGAGACGCTTGGGGTGCGTGCTAACATTCGCGGATGCAAGCATCCGTTCCCCCGTCTTCCTCCAGCGCCGCACCGCGCAAGCTAGTCATCGCCTCCCGCGAAAGCCGTCTGGCTATGTGGCAGGCCGAGCATGTGCGTGCTGCGTTGCAACAATACTATCCCGCGTGCGATGTGTCCATTCTCGGAATGACTACGCGCGGAGATCAGATTCTAGACCGTACCTTGTCCAAAGTCGGCGGCAAGGGCCTGTTCGTAAAGGAACTCGAGATCGCGATGGCCGAAGGCCGCGCCGACCTCGCCGTGCACTCCCTGAAAGATGTGCCGATGGAGTTACCTGAAGGCTTTGCCCTGGCCGCCATCATGGAACGCGAGGATCCGCGCGACGCGCTGGTTTCGGCCAGCTTCGGCTCGCTCGAGGACATGCCCGCGGGTACCGTGGTCGGCACTTCCAGCCTGCGCCGCGAGGCCGCGCTGCGCACCCGCTACCCGCATCTTGTGATCCAGCCGCTGCGTGGCAATCTCGACACCAGGCTAGGCAAGCTCGACCGCGGCGATTATGGCGCCATCATCCTGGCCGCCGCCGGCCTCAAGCGCCTGGGCCTGGGCGATCGCATCCGCGCCGTGCTCGATCCCGTCAGCTCGCTGCCGGCCGCGGGGCAGGGCGCGCTTGGCATCGAGATTCCGGCCGGGCGTCCCGAGCTGGCCGCCTGGCTGGCGCCGCTCAACCATGCGCCCAGCGCGCTGGCCGTTACCGCCGAGCGCGCCGTGTCGCGCATGCTGGGCGGTTCCTGCCAGGTGCCGTTGGCAGCCCACGCAAGCTGGGATGGCGCAACGCTGAAGATCGAGGCCTTCGTGGCCTTGCCCGACGGCAGCCGCTGCGTGCGGGCCCGGTCCGAAGCGGTGGTCGAGGGTGCCGATGCAGCCCGCCAGGCGGAAGCGCTCGGCAAGGCCGTCGCCCGGGATCTGCTGGGACAAGGCGCAGCCGAGATCCTGGCGACGCTGGCGGATCCCGCCTCCCATCAAGCTCCTCCTGCCTGAGACCGGCCCATGCCCCGCCCGACTGTCGTTGTAACACGACCCGCCGGGCAGTCCCGGCAACTCACCGAGGCTTTGTCGGCCGCGGGCCTGGACGTGCTTGGCTTTCCCCTGCTGGCGATCGGCCCCGTGGCCGACGATGCACCCTTGCGCGCGGCGCTGGCGCAACTGGCGGACTTTGCGCTGGTGGTCTTCGTCAGCCCCAATGCGGTGGCTTTCGCGCTCGACGCGCTGGCCCAGGTTCAGGACAAGCCCGTACCGCAATGGCCTGAATCCGTGCCGGTGGCCGTGGTCGGCCCAGCCAGCGTGGCCGCACTGGCCGAGCGTGGCATTGCCGCGCCTGCCTGCCGGGTGATCGCGCCCGCCGGCTGCACGACCGGCCATGAGGCCGACAACGGTGATGCCGCCAATGGTGGCGAAGGCGCCGAAGCCCGCTTCGATTCCGAGGCGCTGTGGCAGCAACTCGAAGCCCAGCTTGACGCCGGCGCCCTGCAAGGGCGCCAGGTCCTGATCATCCGTGGCAACGGGGGACGCGACTGGCTGGCCGAACGCCTGCGCGGCGCGGGCGCCGAGGTGCGCGCGGTCGAGGCCTACCAGCGCTCCGTCCCCACGCCCGGCAGCATGCAATGGCAGGCCGTGCGCGACGGCCTCAGGCCAGGCGCGCCGCCGCAGGCGTGGCTGCTGACCAGTTCCGAGGCGGTGCGCAATCTCGATGAAATGGCGTGCCAGGCACTGAGCCCGCAAGAACTGGCTTGCCTGCGCCAGGTGCAGTGCATCGCGCCCCATGCGAGAATCGCCGAACAGGCCCAGGCCCTGGGGTTCTCGCACCTGCTGCGCGCGGCGCCGGGGGACGATGGCCTGCTGGCGGCTTGCCGCCAGTGGGCGCAGGCGCATGCCGGTCCGCCGGAGCCGATGCCCGCGCCACCGGCCGCCCCGGCGCCAGTCCCGGCCGTGGCACCGCCACCGGTGCTTGCGCCGGACCCGCAAATCAATCCACCGCCCGCAACGTCAACGAAGGTCGATCGCGTGACGCAAGACAATACCGCTCCTCCCGCCTCCAGTCCGCCCCCCGCGGCTGGCGCCCCGCTGCCCGTCCGCGGCACGCCTCGCATCAACCCGTGGTGGGTGCTGCTGCTCCTGTTGATCCTCGCCATTGGCGGCGGGTTCTGGTGGTTGCAGCAGCGCGTCGACCACCTGACCCAGGAGCTGGCGCGGCGCCAGCAGAGCAACGATGCGCTGGTGCAGGAGACCCGCGTGCTGTCGCGCAATGCGCAGGAAACCGTGAAGGAGTTGCAGGCCAAGGTTGGCGCGCTGGACGGACAGGTGGGCGAGGCGCGCGACAAGCAAGCCGCGCTGGAGCAGGTCTACCAGGACCTGATGCGCAACCGTGACGACTGGGAGATCGCGGAGATCCAGCAACTGCTGACCAACGCGGGCCAGCAACTGCAGCTGACAGGCAATGTGCAGGTCGCGCTGGCGGCGCTGCAAAGCGCCGATACGCGCCTGGCGCGCACTGACAAGCCGCAATACAACCTGCTGCGCCGGGCCATCGCACGCGATGTGGCGCGCATGAAAGCCGTGCCGGATACCGACCTGACCGGCGCCGCCATCAAGCTCGACGAAGCCATCAACCAGATCGACACGCTGCCACTGCTGTCGAGCGAGCGCATGCTCGAGCGCAGCGAAGCCGATGCGCGCAAATCGGACGCAAAGGCGGACGTGGCCGAAAAAGCCGACAAGGCCGATAAGGCCGATAAGGCCGATAAGG